>JAFSWU010000016.1 GCA_017444365.1 Prevotella sp. | reverse complement strand
TAAACTTGGTGACCTCCGAAATGATGCCCGGCTGGTCTTCACAGTGCAGCAACAAAATGGCTGTCGGCTTCATTTGCTTATTCATTGCTTATTTTCCTTTTACAATCTTTTTTATCTCATTGAGTTTATTCAGGGCCTCAACAGGTGTGAGGTTATTAATATCCAACTCAAGTATCTCGTCGCGGATCTGGCAGAGCACCGGATCGTCAAGCTGGAAGAATGAGAGTTGCATACCCTCGTGGGGAGCCGTGAGAAGGGTAGGGGTGTGGGAATGGAGTGGGGCGGGGGCGGAAATATCCTTGGATCCCTCGGCATTGCCCTCCAACTGTCGCAATATTTCATTGGCCCTCTTCACGATGGACTTCGGCATGCCGGCAATCTGAGCCACATGAATACCGAAGGAATGCTCGCTGCCGCCACGTTCCAGACGGCGCAGGAATATCACCCTGCCGTCCATCTCCTTCACCGACACGTTATAGTTCTTGATGCGCGGGAAACGCTTCTCCATCTCGTTCAGCTCATGATAGTGGGTGGCAAAGAGCGTGCGGGCCTGCGCCTTGGGATGCTCGTGCAGGTATTCCACGATGGCCCAGGCAATGGAGATGCCGTCGTAGGTGGAGGTGCCACGCCCCAACTCGTCAAACAACACCAGGGAGCGGGGAGTGACATTGTTCAATATATCGGAGGCTTCCGTCATCTCTACCATGAACGTGGATTCGCCCAACGAGATGTTATCGGAAGCTCCCACACGGGTGAAGATTTTATCTACCAGTCCTATCCGGGCACTCTCGGCTGGCACAAAGCAGCCCACCTGTGCCATCAGCGTGATGAGAGCCGTCTGGCGGAGCAGTGCCGACTTACCGGCCATGTTGGGACCCGTGATGATGACAATCTGCTGTCGCTCGTTGTCGAGCAGGATGTTGTTGGGAACATATCGCTCGCCCAAGGGCAGCTGGGTTTCAATCACGGGATGACGGCCTTGGGTGATGTCGATGACACACTCGTCGGTAATCACCGGCCGCACATAGTGGTTCTCTTCGGCAACATGCGCAAAGGAGAGCAGGCAGTCGAGCTGTGCCAACAGGGAAGCATTCACCTGTATCTGGGGAATGAAGCCTTGGATGGCAACAACCAGTTCGGCAAAGAGACGTTCCTCCAACGACTGTATCTTCTCGTCGGCACCGAGAATCTTCTCCTCATACTCCTTCAGTTCCTGCGTGATATAGCGTTCTGCCTGTGCCAGTGTCTGCTTGCGCACCCACTCTGGGGGCACCAGGTTCTTGTAGGTGTTGCGCACTTCTAAGTAATAGCCGAAAACGTTGTTGTAGCCCACCTTCAGCGAGGCAATACCCGTTTGCTGTGCCTCGCGCTCCTGTATCTGCATCAGGTAGTCGCGCCCATTGTTGGAAATCTCCCGCAACTCGTCCAACGCCTGGTCATAACCGGGTGCTATCACATTACCCTTGCTGAGCAACAGCGGCGGGTCGGGTTGTATCTCCCGCATGATGCGGTCGCGAATCTCTTCACACAGATTCAGCCGCTCACCCATTCGGTGCAGGGTCTCATCAGAAGCTTCCAAGCAGGCGGCCTTCAAAGGAACAATCGCTTTCAGGGCGGTCTTCAGCTGTACCACGTCACGCGGAGAAACCCTGCCCACTGCCACACGCGAGACGATACGCTCGAGGTCGCCAATCTGGTGCAACTGCTCGTCGGCACACTGCCGGAACGCAGGTTCACGGAAACAATAATCTACCACGTCGAGCCGCTGGTTGATGGGGTGGGCATCCTTCAACGGGAAGACCATCCAACGGCGCAGCATACGACCACCCATAGGAGTTGCCGTATGGTCGATGACGCCCAACAGCGACTGACCATCCTCTTGCATCGGCTGGATAAGCTCTAATGAGCGGATGGTGAACTTGTCGAGACGCACATAGCGCTCTTCTTCAAGGCGGGCAAGGCGCGTCACATGACCAATCTGCGTATGAAGCGTTGTCTCCAAATACTGCATGATGGCACCACTGGCCACAATGCCGTTGTGCAAATGATCTACACCAAATCCCTTGAGCGACTTGGTGTCGAAGTGTTTCAGAAGTTTCTGACGGGCTGTCTGTTCGGTAAACACCCACTCATCCAACTCGAACACACAGAAGCGGGTGCCGAAATAATGCTCGAAGTTCTTTCGGTGGGAACGTTCAAAAAGCACTTCCTTGGGTTGGAAGTTGCCCAACAACTTCTCTACATAGTCGTAACTGCCTTCCCCCGTGAGGAATTCTCCGGTCGAGATGTCAAGAAACGATATGCCACACGCTGTCTTACCGAAATGAACGGCAGCCAGGAAGTTGTTCTCCTTGTAGTTCAGCACATTGTCACTCATGGCCACACCCGGCGTCACCAGTTCGGTGATACCTCGCTTCACCAGTTTCTTGGTCAGCTTGGGGTCTTCTAACTGGTCGCAAATGGCAACACGCTTGCCGGCACGTATCAGTTTGGGCAGATACGTGTCGAGGGCATGATGGGGAAAACCGGCCATCTCGTCACCCTTCACACCAGCTCCGTTGTTACGCTTGGTGAGGGTGATACCCAGAATTTGAGCCGCGGTCACTGCATCCTCGCAGTAAGTTTCATAAAAGTCTCCACAACGAAACAACAACAAGGCTTCGGGGTGCTTCGCCTTGAGGTCGAAAAACTGTTTCATCATCGGAGTAAGCTCTTTTCCGTTCTTTGCCATGAGCAAAAATGCTTATAATTGGAATGCAAAGGTACAAATAATTATGAATTATGGATTAAAAATTATGAATTATTTGTACCTTTGCAGCTCATAAACGCATATATTATAACAACACGTACAATAAAATCATATCAATTATATGGAATACAACTTCAGAGAAATCGAAAAGAAATGGCAACAGCGTTGGGTGGAACAGAAAACCTACAAAGTTACCGAAGACAAGGAGAAAAAGAAATTCTACGTGCTCAACATGTTCCCGTATCCCAGTGGAGCCGGACTACACGTAGGTCACCCGCTCGGCTATATCGCCAGCGATATCTATGCGCGCTTCAAGCGTCAGCAGGGCTTCAACGTGCTCAACCCCATGGGCTATGATGCCTACGGACTGCCTGCTGAGCAGTATGCCATCCAGACAGGTCAGCATCCTGCCATCACCACCGAACAGAACATCAATCGCTATCGCGAGCAGTTGGATAAGATTGGGTTCTCATTCGATTGGGACCGCGAGGTGCGCACCTGCGAGCCTGGCTACTATCATTGGACGCAGTGGGCTTTCCAGAAGATGTTCAACTCGTTCTATTGCAACCGTTGCCAGAGCGCACAGCCCATCGAGAAACTGATGGAGCGTTTCGCTGAGAAGGGCACAGAAGGACTGGACGTTGCCCAGTCGGAGGAACTGACGTTCACAGCTGAGGAATGGAAGGCTTTCGACGAGGTGAAGCAGCAACAGGTGCTCATGAACTACCGCATCGCCTATCTCGGCGAGACCATGGTGAACTGGTGCCCGGCCTTGGGAACGGTATTGGCCAACGACGAGGTGGTCAACGGTGTGAGCGAGCGCGGCGGCTATCCCGTGGAGCAGAAGAAGATGCGCCAGTGGTGTCTGCGCGTATCGGCCTATGCCCAGCGCCTGCTCGACGGACTGGAGACCATCGACTGGACAGACTCTCTGAAGGAAACCCAACGCAACTGGATTGGCCGCTCCGAAGGTACGGAGATGGAATTTAAGATAGCTTCTTCCCCCCAAGGGGGAACTGAGGGGGGCTCCGTCACCATCTTCACCACCCGCGCCGACACCATCTTCGGTGTCACCTTCATGGTGCTGGCTCCTGAGAGTGAGCTCGTGAAGCAGCTCACCACGCCCGAACAGCAGGCTGCC
>JAFSWU010000091.1 GCA_017444365.1 Prevotella sp. | reverse complement strand
CTCCTAATTGTAGTAATTTTGCACTCTCATTGAAAGAAACATCAAAATAATTCAAAAGTAATATGGCAGAATCAATAGACATTCGCGAACTGAACATGCGAATTGAGCAGCAGAGTGGTTTCGTAACCAACCTTGTTGCAGGTATGGACCGTGTGATTGTAGGACAGAAGCATCTGGTTGACTCCTTACTCATCGGCCTTCTTAGTGATGGACACATCTTGCTCGAAGGTGTTCCAGGACTTGCCAAGACATTGGCCATCAAGACTCTGGCTCAGCTCATCGATGCGGATTATTCGCGCATCCAGTTTACCCCCGACCTGCTTCCTGCAGACGTCATCGGCACCATGATCTACTCACAGAAGGAAGAGAACTTCCAGGTGAAGAAAGGACCCGTGTTTGCCAACTTCGTACTTGCCGACGAAATCAACCGTGCTCCCGCTAAGGTGCAGAGTGCCCTGCTTGAGGCCATGCAGGAACACCAGGTCACCATCGGCGAGAAGACTTTCGCATTGCCCAATCCCTTCCTCGTGATGGCCACTCAGAACCCCATCGAGCAGGAGGGAACCTATCAGTTGCCTGAGGCTCAGGTTGACCGTTTCATGCTGAAGGTCATCATCGACTATCCCACCCAGGAAGAGGAAAAGCGGATTATCCGCAGCAACATCCAGGGGGGCGGCCTGCCCAAGGTTTCGCCTGTGACCACAGCCGAAGAGATTCTGAAAGCCCGCGAGGTGGTGAACGAGGTCTATCTGGACGAGAAAATCGAACAGTATATCTCCGACATCGTGTTTGCCACCCGCTTCCCCGATCGCTACGGATTGGCCGAACTGAAGGATATGATCACCTTTGGCGGCTCTCCCCGTGCCAGCATCAACCTGGCGAAAGCCTCTCGCGCCTACGCCTTCATCAAGCGTCGCGGCTATGTGGTTCCTGAGGATGTTCGTGCCATTGCCCACGATGTGCTGCGCCACCGCATCGGCTTGAGCTATGAGGCAGAGGCTGCCAATATCACAGCCGAGGAGATCGTGTCGAAAATTATTAATAAGGTGGAAGTCCCTTAATAGTTCATAGTGCATAGTTCATAGTTCAAAGTTCATAGTGAATTGTGGAAACAAGTGAAATCATCAAGAAGGTTCGCAAAATCGAGATCAAGTCGCGCGGACTGAGCCAGAACATCTTTGCAGGTCAATACCATTCTGCCTTCAAGGGTAGGGGTATGGCCTTCTCTGAGGTTCGCGAGTATCAGTTTGGCGACGATGTTCGCGACATCGACTGGAATGTCACCGCCCGTTTTCATCGGCCCTATGTGAAGGTGTTTGAGGAGGAGCGTGAGCTCACCGTGATGCTGCTCATCGACGTGAGCGGCTCGCTCGACTTCGGCACCCGCAAGCAGATGAAGCGCGACATGTTGGCCGAAATTGCCGCCACGCTGGCATTCTCGGCCATTCTGAACAACGATAAGATTGGCGTCATCTTCTTTTCCGACCGCATAGAAAAGTATATCCCTCCCAAGAAGGGAAGGAAGCACATTCTCTACATCATTCGCGAGATGCTCGACTTTCAGCCACAGAGCACCCGTACTGACATCGGGATGGCTGTGGAGTATCTGACTCGTGTGATGAAACGTCGTTGCACAGCTTTTCTTATCAGCGACTTCTACGACCGCAAGATGGAGGAGGGCTTTGAGCGACAGGTGCAGATGGCCAATCGCAAGCACGACCTCGTGGCCATACAGGTCTATGACCCCCTCGCCAAGCAGTTGCCCGACATCGGCTTGCTGACGGTTCGCGATGCTGAGACGGGGCATGAGATGCTGATTGACACCAGTTCCAGAAAGTTCCGCCAAGCCCATGCGCGCTATTTCGCACAGCGTCAGGACCTGTTGCGGCGAATCTTTGCGAAGAGCAGCGTTGACTGGACCTCCATCGCTACCAACGAGGACTTTGCCAAGTCGCTCATGTTGTTGTTTGCCCAGCGCGCTTAGTCTAAAAGAATAAAGATTGATTGATGAAAAGAATACTTCAAGTCATATTGTTATTGCTGTTGCCGCTCGTTGCCTCGGCCCAGGTGCTTGTTGAGCAGAAAATCGACTCCATAGGCATCTTCATCGGTCAGCAGGCTCATCTGTCGGTGTCGGTCACAGCCCGAAAGGGAGCTCATGTGCAGTTCCCCGACTTCATTCAGTTGCCCAAGATGCTCGTCCCAGGAGTGGAGGTGCTTTCCTGGAAGGGTGATACGGCCGACGCAAGCGACGGTAAGCAAACGATTACGCGCATCTTCACCATCACCTCCTTCGACGAGGCCCTTTACTCCATACCTCCGATGAAGGTGAAGGTTGACGGGCGCGAGTATGCAGGAGGAAAACAGGCCCTGAAGGTCATCACGATGGATGTGGACACGCTTCATCCCAACCAGTTCTTTCCCCCCAAGGATGTTCAGGACAACCCGTTCTCCTGGAAAGAGTGGGAAGGGCCGATTGGCGCAAGCATGCTGGCCGTTCTTCTGGTGCTGTTGATGTTCTATCTGCTGATCCGACTGAAGGAAAACAAGCCCATCATCACTCGCATCCGTATCGTGAAGCGCGTTCTTCCTCATCAGAAGGCACTCTCGGCCATCGACAAGATCAAGGCCGATCACATGCAGACATCCGAGAACCAGAAGGCCTACTATACCCGTCTGACAGACACGTTGCGCCAGTATATCGAGGAACGCTTCGGCTTCAACGCCATGGAGATGACCAGCACGGAGATCATCGAACACCTGCAGGCAACAGGCGACCAGACAATGATCAATGAGCTGCGCGAGCTGTTCCAAACGGCCGACCTCGTGAAGTTTGCCAAGTACTCAACGCTCCTGGGCGAAAACGACCTGAACCTGGTAAACGCCGTGAACTTCATCGACCAGACCAAGCAGGACAACCAGCCCACCGAGGAGCGCATCGTTCCCAAGCTGAGCGAGAGCGACAAGAAGACTCGCAAGAACAGGCTCACCATCAAGTCGTTGCTCTACTCGCTGTTGGGCATCGTGGTGCTGCTGCTCGCATACGTCATCTACAGCATCATCGTGTTTTGGTAATCATGTCAAACCCTTTTATCATACATAATTAAAATTGGAATTTGCTAATCTTGAATATTTCCTGCTTCTGCTCCTGTTAGTACCCTACGTGGTATGGTACTTCATGTTTCGCAAGAAGAGCGAACCCACACTTCGCATGGGCGACACCTACGCCTACCAGTTTGCTCACAAGAGCTGGCGCATGCGGCTGTTTCATCTTCCGATGCTGTTGCGTTGTATCGTGTTCATCCTAGTGGTGGTGGTGATGGCCCGTCCTCAAACCATGAACTCGTGGGACAGTCGCACCACCGAAGGCATCGACATCATGCTGGCGATGGATGTCTCGACGAGTATGCTGGCCGAAGACCTCAAGCCCAACCGCATGGAGGCCGCCAAGAGCGTGGCAGCGGAGTTTATCTCCGACCGCTCCGACGACAACATCGGCTTGACCATTTTTGCTGGCGAGGCGTTCACACAATGTCCGATGACAACCGACCACACGAGCTTGCTCAACATCATGCAGGGCGTGAAGACCGACATCGTCACTCGCGGCTTGATCAGCGATGGAACGGCGGTCGGTATGGGACTTGCCAATGCCGTCTCGCGACTGAAGGAGTCGAAAGCCAAGAGCAAGGTGGTCATCCTGCTCACCGACGGCTCCAACAACATGGGCGACATCTCTCCGATGACGGCCGCT
>JAFSWU010000090.1 GCA_017444365.1 Prevotella sp. | reverse complement strand
GGCGTGGGTGCCCACGAGGATGTGGATGTCGCCTGTCACCAGCCCCTCGAGCACAGCGGTGCGTTTCTTCCCCTTCACGGAGCCTGTCAGCAACTCAACCTTGACGGGAAGGTCACCTAAGAGTTC
This sequence comes from Prevotella sp., assembly GCA_017444365.1. Taxonomy (GTDB): domain Bacteria; phylum Bacteroidota; class Bacteroidia; order Bacteroidales; family Bacteroidaceae; genus Prevotella. The sequence goes on along the minus strand of JAFSWU010000090.1, from coordinate 2,917 downwards.
ACGAAGGGTGTCGAGATGCTGCTCGGCCAGAATCTCTGTCGGTGCCATGATGCAGGCTTGGCATCCGTTGTCGATGGCAATGAGTGCCACCATGAGTGCCACCAGCGTCTTGCCGCTTCCCACATCACCTTGCAGGAGGCGGTTCATCTGCTTTCCAGACTTCATGTCGGCACGGATTTCACGGATGACGCGCTTCTGTGCTTCTGTGAGTTGGAAGGGGAGATGGTGATAGAAGAAACCGTTGAATTGCTCGCCAACGGTGTTCATGATGATGCCCTTGTAGCGCAACTGCCGGTCTTTCACATAGCGCAAGATGTTGAGCTGCACGTAGAAGAGTTCCTCGAACTTGAGGCGTAGTTGGGCATGTCGTAGGGCTTCGGGCGATGAGGGGTAGTGGATGTTACGCACTGCCTCGTCGTAGGACATCAATCGATGGTGCTGAACGATATAGGGAGGCAGCGTTTCTGTCAACGGTTCTTTGAGGAGTTTGAACATGTTGGCAGTGAGTTTCGCCATGGCGGCGGAATTGAGTCCGCTCCGCTTCATCTTCTCCGAGGTGTTGTAGGAAGGACAGAGTCCCTTGAACACCGTGGGTTGTGCTTCCAGTTCAGCCTCTTGAATGTTCGGATTGAGCGACTGCTCCTCGAAAAGATTCCCTGTTGTGCGTGCCTGCGCTTTCAAATGCTCTGGAGCTTTTTCTATCTCCGGATGAGCTATCTGAATATGTCCGTTGAACACAGTCGGTTTGCCGAACACGATGTAGGATTTGCGGCAATCGTAGTTCTGGGCGGCGTATTTGATGCCTTGAAACCATACGAGGTCGATGCTGCCTGTTCCATCGGCAAAGTGGGCGATCAGTCGCTTGTTGCGTCCTTCACCAATGGCGTCGAAAGAGAAAATCTGTCCGCACAACTGCACGTAGGGCATTGTGCCGTCAATCTCCGATATTTTATAGATGCGACTGCGGTCAACATACTTATAGGGATAGTACGCCAGAAGGTCGCCAACGGTTTTGATGTTTAGTTCGTTGGCGAGCATGGTGGAGCGATTCGGCCCCACTCCTTGCAGGTACTTGATATCTTGGGTCAGTATATTCATCGCATGTCACGCTTCCATCATGTGGAAAGGACTGTGTTATTGAGGATTATCGTGGTCGTTGTGTGGCATCAGAATTCGGCAATCCTGATATTGTTCGTTTCGGCTGGGCGGCCCAAGAGGAAACGGTCAATGAAGGCCTGCACTTCTGGCCACTGACGTTCGGGTAACTGGCAATGTCCGTGTCCACCGACAATGCTCCAACCCATACGGTCAGCGATGCCGAAACGTTCCCACACTTTCTTGGCTGCCTCTGCAGAGGGTAACATGGCACGGTCTGAAAGCCATACATAGTCAGGGTTGCCGAGCAACAATAAGGCACGAGGACAAACCATGGCACAAAGTTCGTGCTGGTCGTAGGGCAGGCGATAGACTGCGTCTCCGCTGAAATTCGTCTTTTGGCTTTCCATGAACCAATGATAGTCGGTCTTGTCGATGTCTTCCACCTTCTCTGTTGATTCGTGCGACTTGCGCCAAGCGGCAGCACCACCACCGCCAGGCTCTTGTGCTATCGTCAGTGCGATACGTTCGTCGAAGGCACCGCAGTAAAGCGCCATCTTGCCTGCGTAAGAGCATCCTGTGACACCGATATGTTCCGTGTCAATCTTCGTCACCTCGGGACCGAGTTGCTGAAGCCCGTCGATGAGGCGGCTCAAGCCCCACGCCCATTCGCTGTAGGCGCCGTTGGCTGTCAAATCAGGATACAGCAGGTCAAACGGATGTTCACCACGCTCATGGTGCGGTCCCCATTGTCCATAGTCGTTCACTTGCTTCTCGTGGAAGGTCATTGTGGCGATAGGACGGTCTTCAAACAGCTGTCGGGGCAAGGAAATCATGCTGGTGCCAATCATGAGTGCATAAGGTGGCTCACCCACTTTGGGATAACGGATTTCAGACCGCAGCGTGAGTGTCTGGCCGTTCACCGTCACGTCCACGACGAGTGCAGTGTCTCCTTCCATGTGAGCTGCGACTTGTCCTGGCTTCATCGAAGGTTTTTTGCCAATGCCGTAATGTTGAATCATGTGAGCAATGTCGCTGCGGCGTTTGCTCCAGTCGGCAAAAGTGCTGACGCCTTCCAAGGGGTCTGGCAACTCATGGATGACGGGTAGTTGGTCGGGAGCTGGCATCACGGGTTGTGCAAAATGGCTACCGGTGTTTTCTGCCGTATAAACGAGTGGGGGTTGCGTTGCTTGTGCCTGTGCCGTGAGTGCGGCAAAGGTAAGCAGGAGGGTTGTCATAGCGTTTTTCATCTTTTCTGTAGGATAAATTGGTAAGATAATAGAATTTCTATTTCACGATAACGCGGTCGCCAAGCAATTTGGCGATTTGGCGTTGAATGTCTCCGAGTTCTTTGATGCGACGCATGATATTGAGCATCTGAGTGACATCGCTCTTCACCTCAGGGCGTGTAAGGTCGGCGTTACACTGTTTCAGTTCTTCCTCGATGATAGCATTCTTATAATCGAGCAACAGGCGTATAAGATAGGTATCTTTCAGTTCCTCCTCACTTTGTGTCATCTGGTTGCCTGAACTGAGCTGATAGCGTTCGCTGATCAAGTCAGCTGCCTCTCGGCTGATGTCTTCCTCTTGGTTGTTGAGGAGGAATTTGCTGGCTGTGAATCCCTCATCATGAACGTGTTGGCAGGTGAGTGCTAACATCTTGGCGTACAAAGGAGAACGGAGTGTGATGCCATCGTATTCGAGGTCTCCCTGAACGTATTCAGCCAGTGTAATTTGAGTCTTCTCGCCATTCTCGTCTTTGCCTTCAATCAACTGTTCACCATATCGTGTGATGAGTGCCATCATCATGCGTTCGATGCCG
>JAFSWU010000089.1 GCA_017444365.1 Prevotella sp. | reverse complement strand
TCATGTTACGCGGCTGGCATAAGTCGCCAAACACCTCCTTCGGATACGTGCGCTTTTCTGCCGTGTAAAAGCTGTATTTGACATTCATCATCGGCGAAACGGGATAGTCGGAATGGAACACGACGTTGGCACCTGCATCGAAGAACGACTTGATGGGATAGGCCTGTTCAGCCAGTTCCCTGCCGACGTAGGATACTTCCTGTTCATAAGGGGCTCCAACAACCTTTGGTGTCCACAATGGCGGAACTGCCGGTATGGAACCGGTTGCTGCCATGCGGCGCACATCCTCGTCGGTCACGAAGTGCAGGTGTGCCAGCACGTTGCGCTGATCCTTGTCGCCGGTAATCTTCTCAGCATCCTCGATGCAGCCCAGCATGAAGTGGGTAGCACCACCGCCTTCAGAGTGTACATGAACGGCGAGTCCTTCCTTGTCGGCCTCGACGAGGAGCTGCACCATCGTGTCGTGGTCGTTGAAGCGCTCCACGCCGTGATAGCCAGGCTGGTCGAGATAGTCCTGATTCTGCCATGCTGTATGTGCCTCGGTCACACCGTCGAGGAATGCCTTCAGACCGACAACTTGGAAATATTCGCCGCTGTACTTGGCACGGTCGGCAGTCACACGGGCCACCTCTGCCTTCGGGTCGGCAACATTGTCGGGCGCCAGCATGTAGGCATAGGTGCGCATCTTCAGCTTGCCTTCCTCTTCCAGCTCATGGTACGCTTGGGCAGTATCCTTGAAGAAGATCTCTACACCAGCATCGCCAACACCGGTAAAACCGCTACTGAGAACAAAGTCCTGCCAGGCGAGCAGATAGCTCTTGGCATACTCCAATGACATGGGAAGCTTGGGCATGATTTCCATCACGGGATTTTCACAGATGTAGCCGTCGGGTTCGCCGTTTTCGTCCACATGCACCATCTCATAGCCTATTTTCTTCGCGTAGGCGGCATCGATACCGGCCGACTCCAGCGCCTTGCTGTTGAGCAGCATAGAATGTCCGCCAGGGGTCTGCATAATCACCGGTTTCTCCGCGTAGATGTCGTCCAAGTATGCTTTGGTGACGTGTTCCTCGTTTTCCACCCATCCTGCGGCCAGGTAGAGCTCGCGATCAGGATTTTTGGCGATGAACTCCTTGATGATTTCGCGGTATTTGGCATAGTCGGTCAAGCCTACTTGCGTCAGGTTTGCCTGTCCGATGGCGCGGTCACCGGCAAAAAGGCCGTGGCAATGGGATTCAAGGAAACCGGGGTAGATATAGTTCTTGCCGTAGTCGAGCACTTGTGCGTCTGCATCGGCAAGTTTCTTTGCCTCTTCTGCGCTGCCGATATAGGCAAATACGCCGTTCTTCACTAATGCGGCCTTGGCAAAGGGGCGCTTCTCATCCATCGTGATGATGTTGCCAAGAATAATCGATTGTTTCATAATCAGTGAATACTTATTTAGATTTTGTAGCAAAGGTACAAAAAAATGGGAATAATTGGCATTTTTACCCATCTTTTTTTACTGTTTTCACATTGCGGCCCCCCTCAGAAGTCTCACCCCCCTCTTATATATGTCCCCTTAAGGGGGACTTAGATATGAGGGGGAGACTTCCTGTCCCCCCACAAAGAGGAGAGAAAAAAGTATTTTATCGACACGAATCGACACGAAACGCACGAAACGCACGATTGTGAAATCCGTTTGTTGTATCTTTGCCGAAAAATAACAAGAAGATGGAACAACAATCAACATTCATCTGTCATCCTCTAAGAGCAATGCTTTGAGGTGCTAAGAGCAGTGCTTTGAGGAGCTTAGAGCATTGCTTTGAGGAGCTTAGAGCATTGCTTTGACAAAACAAAATGATGATGTAGTAAAAGTTTTTGGGACAATGTCTTGTACATTTGCCCGTCATTTAGTAACTTTGCAAGAAATAGTTAGAAACGTGTTATTTGTCCACTCATTATTCCGAAAAGAACCGAGTCGTTGGCTGGTGATGACTTTGTTGCTATGGAGCTTTTTGTCCGTCTGTGGACAGAAGGCACAAAGTGATATGCCTGCATGGAAGGCGGGGGAGGCGTTGCCAGCTGCTACCGTTACGAGGGTAGGTGCGGACAGCTTCTTTTCTGCTGCTCCCATTCCCGATTCGGTGTGGGGTGGTATGCAGGGCTATAGCTATCAGGAGAATCCCTATATCGGTCGCTCGGATTTGCGCTATGTGCGTGTGCTCCACTATGACCGGGAAGGGACTGTGCGTATGGGGGAGCTTGTGTGCAACAAGCTCATCGCTCATAAGTTGGTTGAAATCTTCCGACAGTTATATGAAGCCCGTTATCCCATCCAGCGGATGGTGTTGCCGGATGTCTATGGAGCTGATGACGAGCGGCAGATGAGGGCCAACAACTCTTCGTGCTTCTGTTTCCGCACCATTGCCAAGAGCGGTCGTCTCTCCAAGCATGCGCGTGGGTTGGCGGTGGACTTGAACCCGCTGTACAATCCTTATTACAAGGACGGTGCCAATGGGAAACGTTTTGTGCAGCCCTCCACGGGTGTACCTTACTGTGACCGCAGCAAGAAGTTTCCCTATAAGATAGATCGTAACGACCTGGCCTATCAACTCTTTACGAAAGCAGGTTTTGCCTGGGGAGGTGCCTGGCGTAGTTGCAAGGACTTCCAGCATTTTGAATGGATGGAATAGACTCAGAAACAATCGAGTCATATATTACAAACGAAAGAAAACAAACTACACTTATGAAATTGACTAAAACATTGATCGCATTGTCGCTACTCTTGTGGATGCCAAGTGTCAGCGGGATGCTTCGTGCACAGCAGCTGGCTTTCCCCGGTGCCAAGGGCTGGGGACGTTTTGCCACAGGCGGACGCACAGGTTCTGTCTATCATGTCACCAACCTGAACGACAGTGGGACGGGCTCTCTGCGCGATGCCGTGAGTCAGCCCAACCGCATTGTGGTCTTCGACGTTTCGGGCGTTATCAAGATCAGTTCCCGACTTAGTTTTGCCAAGAACCTCTACATAGCCGGACAGACCGCGCCGGGAGAAGGTGTCGTGGTCTATGGCGACGGTGTGAGCTTCTCGGGAGCCGACAATATCATCGTGCGCTACATGAAGTTCCGCATGGGCAAGGGTGGCACCTCGGGCAAGGATGCCGCGGGCGTTGCCAATGGTACCAACATGATCTTCGACCACTGCTCCATCGCATGGGGACTCGACGAGACTTTCTCCATCAACTGGGACAACAAGGGAACCGCACCCGCCGATATCACCATCTCCAACTGTATTATCGGACAGGGCTTGCTCACTCATTCCGCAGGCGGATTGATACAAGCCGACCGCATCTCGCTCTACCGCAACTTCTACTGCGACAACGACACTCGCAACAATAAAATCAAAGGTATCAACCAGTATGTGAATTGTCTTGTCTATAACTGGCTCAGCGGCTGTTACCTGATGGGAGGCGACTCAGAGGGCACTTCCTATGTCAATGCCACCAACAACCTCTTTGTCAATGGTCCTGCGGGTGGTGGCAATGCTATGACTGGTGCCAACGAGCGTTATCACATCTATGCTGCTGACAACTGGCAGGACCGCAACGCCGATGGCGTGTTCAACCCCTACGAGATTCCCCACAGCGAGTATTCGGGTGGTCCCACCTTCATGTCGCAGCCGTATGACTATCCCGAACTGCAGGCATGGGAGGCCAAACAGCTCATCGACTCGCTGCTTCCACAGGTGGGGGCTTCATTGCCGTACCGTGACCTTGCCGACTACTACATGGTTCATCAGGTACGTTCCTTCGGCACCGAGGGAGGCATCATCTCCTCCGAGGCCCAGTTGCCCATCGGCGCACCGACGGCATGGACGCTGAAGAGCTTCACAAAACCCGTTGACACTGATGGCGACGGTATGCCCGACGCTTGGGAGACTGCCAACGGACTCAACCCGCAAGCCAACGATGCCATGACCATTGCCGCCAACGGCTATGCCAACATCGAAAACTATATCAACAGCCTGACAGCCGACAACCGTGTGCCCTTCCTGCGCACGCCGGTACTCTTTGCTTTCAAGTCTTCGACCGACAAGAGCATCACGCTTCAGTGGTATGACTTCACCGAAAACGAGGATGGTTTCATCCTCGAGGTCATGCGGGATGGTGCATGGACAGAGTTCGTGCGTCTGAATGCCGGAGTCGAGAGCTATGTGATGACAGGACTTTCCGAGGGCAGCAGCTACCAGATACGGATGAGGGCATTCCAAGGCGAAACGCTCTTCTCCGACTATACTCCCGTGTTGACCGTCAAGACCCAGCCGAAACAGGTGGAGATGATTGACGTGGACAACTATCAGCCTGACCTGAGCTGGAATCAGTCCGAGGGCGAATGGAATCACACCGATGGCAACTGGAACGGACAGGTGTTTGCCGATGACAGCAAAGTGCTCTTTGCTCCCGCCGAGGATGTTGCTGTCACCCTCAACGAAACGGTCTCTCCCGCAGCGGTTGTTGTCAATTCCGCTGCCAACGTCACTATCAGTGGACGTGGAGCCATTGCAGGAGAGGGCTCTGTCAACAAGGCGGGCGCGGGAACCCTCACCATCAGCACCCCCAACACCTACAAGGGAGCCACCGTCCTGCATCAGGGAACTTTCGCTTTCAATACATTGAAGAACGGAGAGGTTGCCAGTGCGTTGGGCGCATCCTCTGAGTTCGGACAGAACTGGATATGGAATGGCGGTACCTGGAACTATACTGGCTCCTCGACCTCGACCAATCGCAGTGCGAACCTCTATGCCGACACCGAGTTCGACGTGCAGAATGCTTCAGCCACTGTCAGCATGAGTGGTGCCATCAACGGCACAGGCAGTGTCACCTTTGGTGGCAAGGGAACGGTTCAGCCGGCATCGGCAAGTTTCTTCGGCTACGACGGACCGACCATCCTCCGTAGCGGCACACTCCATCTGTCCTATCTCTCGACCATCGAGGACAAGAAGGTGACACTTGGGAAGAGCAGCAAGCTCGTGCTGGCCGGTGGTGCCTTCACCACCAAGGATGCCAACGACAACTACAGCACCTATACCATGCCCATCGAGGCCTTGGAGGGAACGACATCCATCTTCGAGCCTTACCGCAACTGCTATATCAAGAGTCCCTTCACGGGCGCGGGTACCATCGATTTCCGCATCTCGTGGGTGCGTGAGTATTTGCAGGGCGACATGACGGGCTTCTACGGACGTATCATCGGCAATGGCGTAGGCTCTTCGAACCAGTTCATGCTCGACACCAGCAAGGGCATTCCCAACGGTGTCGTCGAGCTGAAGGGGAATATCATGATGATTTACTGGCAGACCAATGGTGATCTGCACATCGGTGGCCTGAGTGGAGCCTCGGGCAGCACACTCGGCGGCAGCAGCAAGCAGACCGCCGGGCACAAGATGACATGGCGCATCGGCAATGCCAATACCAACGAGACCTTTGCGGGTGTCATCAACGACTGTGCCAGCAACACCGCTGACAAGTATAAAGGAACAACGACCATCGTGAAAGAAGGAAGTGGTGTGTGGCGACTCACGGGCACCAACGTCTATTCGGGTACGACCACCGTCGAGGGTGGTACGCTCATCGTCAACGGCTCGCATAATGGAGGCGGTATCTATACCGTGAAGGACGGCGCGACTCTGCGAGGCAAAGGCTCCCTCTATTCCAGAGTGAATGTTCAAGAGGGTGGAAGCATCTGTGCCGGCGATACGATTGTCAACAACTACCAGATACTGAAGCTCTACAACGGCTCAACACTGTTCCCAGGCTCACAGTTGGAGATACCCATAGCCACCAAGGACGAGGCCATCGTGAACAACCGCGTCTATCAGACTGGCACGTTCATCGTCAATGATGCTACCCTTGTCTTCAATATGAGCAAGCTGACACAGCCCATCCCCGACGGAACCGTCATCACAATCTTTACCAAACTGGGAACGGTCAGCGGAACAGGCTTCACGACCATTATCCCCGCACAGCCCTCTGAGACTCAGGTATGGGACACCAGCACCCTGCTCACCGATGGCAAGGTCAAGGTCGTGAACAAAGAGTCTGTGGGCATCTCGCCCATCAACTCCCACTCCTCACTTTCCGCCTCCGACCTCGCTTCCCGTTCCTACGACCTCAATGGCCGTCCTGTCAGCAAGGACTACAAAGGGCTGGTCATTCGGGGAGGACGGAAATACAGACGATAAAACAATAACAAAATTAAACTTGAAAAACTAATGAAAAGATTTTTGACAGGAGCATTGCTCCTTTGCATGGCCCTCGGCGCATGGGCAGAAACAGCCGACACCACATCCCTGAAGAATGCCTATCAGGATGAATTTATGATTGGTGTGGCGGTGAACCGTCGGAATGTCAGCGTTCCGGAACAAATGAAACTCGTCAAGGAGCAGTTCAACAGCATCACCGCTGAGAACGATATGAAACCCCAACCCACCGAACCCAAGGAAGGTCAGTACAACTGGGGCGGTGCGGACAGCATCGCCAACTTCTGCCGTGCCAACGGCATCAAGCTGCGCGGACATTGCTTGGTGTGGCATTCGCAGATTGGCAGTTGGATGTTCACCGACAAGAACGGTCAGCCTGCTTCCAAGAAGCTGTTGCTCAAGCGCATTCGCAATCATATCAAGACGATTGTCAACCGCTACAAGGACGTGGTCTATTGCTGGGATGTGGTGAACGAGGCCATGACTGATGACCCCAAGGCAGAGAATTCCTATCGCCAGTCGAAGCTCTACCAGATTGCGGGCGACGACTTTATCCGCGAGGCGTTCAAGGCGGCACGCAAGGCTGACCCCAAGGCCCTGCTGTTCTACAACGACTACAACGAGTGCGACCCCGTGAAGAGTCTGCGCATCTACAAGATGGTGAAAGAGATGAAGGCCGACGGCATCCCCATCGACGGCATCGGCATGCAGGCACATTATAATATCTATGGGCCGAGTGAGGACGAGGTAGATAAGGCCATCAGCCTCTACAAGCAGGTTGTTGACCACATCCATGTCACCGAGCTCGACGTGCGTGTGAACCGTGAGATGGGTGGACAGCTGCGTTTCAGCACACAGGGCGAAGAGGTGACCGAGCGCGTCAAGCGCATGCAGGAACAGCGCTACGCCGCTTTCTTCCGTGCCTTCCGCAAACACGCCGATGTCATCGACTGCGTAACCTTCTGGAACCTCTCCGATCGCGACTCGTGGTTGGGCGTGAACAACTATCCGCTGCCCTTCGACAGGAACTACCAGCCCAAGCCGCTCTACGATGTACTCGTGAAGAAAGCCGAGCCCGAAACCATCGTCGTTCCGCAACCCTAAAGGAAACCAATTTTTCTATTATCACGATGAATATATCCATCTATACGCTCACATCAGAGCTGCATGATGAGCAGTCCGTGGCGGCGGTAACACGCGACTTTCTGGGCAGTCTCAACTTCGACTATGAGTTCAAAGGCAGCGACTACTCCGACTACGGCAGCCATCCCCTCGACCTGATCTATGTGCGCACGGGAGGAACGGAGGGCATCTTCCAGCGTATCCTCCCTCAGTTGCGCCTTCAGTCGGCTTCGCCCTTTTATCTATTGACATCGGGCAAGAGCAATTCGCTGGCCGCCTCGATGGAGATTCTTTCCTATCTCCGACAGCATGGCTTGGAGGGCGAGATTATTCATGGCACCCCTCAGTATGTCAGTCGGCGAATTAGTCTGCTGGCCAGGGTAGGGGAGGTCAGAAACAAACTCCAGGGCAAGCGTTTGGGCATCATCGGGAAACCGTCGGACTGGCTGATTTCGAGCCATGCGGATGCCGATAAGGTGAAAGAGCGGTTGGGTATCGAACTCGTCCATGTGCCGATGCAGGAACTTCTTGAAACCATCCCCAACGTTCCTGTCCATCCTTTGGAAGAGCCAGCTCCCGCGGAGTATGCCCGCCCTTGCGTGGTCGATGCTGTCAAACAGGCGTTGCCTGGTGCCCATCAAATTTACGAGGCCCTTCGCATGCTTGTCGCCAAGCATCAGCTGCAGGGACTGACCATCCGTTGCTTTGATTTGCTGACGGCGGTTCATAACACGGGATGTGTGGCACTTGCCAAGCTCAATTCCGAGGGCATTGTGGCAGGCTGCGAGGGTGATGTCCCTGCCATGTTGACCATGAAGATTGCGCAGGCTTTATTAGGCGTGAGTGGTTTCCTAGCCAATCCCGCCAGCATCAACACGGAGACAGGAGAGATCCTCTTTGCCCATTGCACCATACCCTTCAATATGGTGGAGCGATATGAGTATGATACGCATTTTGAGTCGGGCATCGGCGTGGGCATCAGAGGCTATATGAAAGAAGGCCCTGTGACCATCTTCAAAGTGTCGGGTGACCTCTCCCGCTGCTTTGTCGAAGAAGGAATGCTGGAACGGAGTCAGGGCAATCCCGACCTTTGTCGTACTCAGCAGGTTATCCGACTGTCGGATGCCAGCAAAGCCTCCTATTTCCTGACGAATCCTATCGGCAACCATCATGTCATCCTCCCTGGACATCACAAGGAGGTGCTGAGCCAGTTGCTGAAGAATGAGACAGGGTATCAGAACGATTAATTATTAACTTCGTTGACTTTTCACTTATTATCATGAAAGTATTATTGATTAACGGAAGTCCAAGAGAGAACGGCAATACGTTTCTGGCACTGAGCGAGGTGGCAAAAACTTTGAACAACGAAGGCATCGACACCGAGATTGTCAGCATTGGCAAGAAGGCTGTCCAAGGCTGCATTGCCTGTGGTATGTGTGGCAGGACGGGCAAATGCACTTACAATGACGAGCTGTATTACAAAGTGCTGCGTGTGGTGAATGGTGGCATAGACGGACTGGTTATCGGTTCGCCAGTCTATTATGGAGGTCCCAATGGTTCTCTGTGTGCCCTGCTCGACAGGGTCTTCTACTCGTTAGGTCCTGACCTGCAGTACAAGCCCGGTGCCAGCGTTGTCGTCTGTCGTCGTGGAGGTGCTACGGCAGCCTTCGACCGGCTGAATAAGTATTTTACGATGATGAATATGCCGTTGGTCAGCTCGCAGTACTGGAATCTGGTCTATGGGCAGACACCCGGACAGGCCGCACAGGACGAGGAGGGCATGCAGACCATGAGCACCCTTGGACGCAACATGGCCTGGTTGCTGAAGAAACTTAGCACCGGTGATGGAAACATCCCGGAAAAGGAACAGCGGGTTTGGACCAATTTTATCAGATAGCTACAAATCACTCTTTCTTTTTCGCATCCAGATGATATGTGAAGCTGAGGCCTACGTAGTGATGGCGGAAGTCGCTCCATGAGGTGGTCTGCTGGTAGGCAGTCTGCTGGCTCCAACGACCGTCCTCGTTGTTGAGGATGTCATCAAATTCCAGCGTGAATCGAGCTTTGTTCTTTAGGATCTTCCAAGTGACGGAGCCATCCCAGACAAGGATGTCTCGGTTCATGCTGCCGATGGTGTACCCTCGGCTGGTGCGCTCGGTGAGGCTGGAGATGAACACGAAGTTGCCGTGTGTGATCTCGGCTCGAAGACCGTAATTATTGTCCCAGTGGGTGGTGTTTTGTTCGGGCGATGCGGTGTAGTGTAGCCGCTCGGCATTGATTTCGGTGAAGACGGAGGCTTTGAGCCAGTTATAGTCAAGCGCGAGGGTGAGATTTTCTCGAGGATTCAAACTGCTCTGGCGGTTCTCTATGCGCTCAGATTGCGTAGGTAGGAGGGTGAGGAAGCCGTAGCGCTGACTGGTGTTCATGCGGAAATCGTTGGTCAGACGGAAATAGTCTCCAAGACCTTGGTCAAAGTTCAAGCGGAAGTTCCAAGAGCGGCTGCCACGGACGTTCTCCGGACGGCTGACGTAGATAGAGGTCGTGGGATCGTAGCTGAGGGCGGTCGTGGTTTCGCGGTCGTTGTGATGATAGCTGATACTGGCACTGAGCGAGGTTTGGCTACGGGCGAGCACCATGTTGTAGGTCAGCTTGACATCGTGGGTGTGGGTGTTCCGCAGGTTGGGATTGCCCTCGGTGATGAAGAGCGGATCGGTGAGGTCGCGGTAACCGATGGTCTGTAGTATTTCGGGCAGCTTGGTCGTGAAGCTATAGTTGAGTTCGAAGCCAGTTGTCTTGCTCAGTTTCCATGTAGCTTTCAGTGAAGGGTCGATAAAGAAATGGCGACGCACGGTGGTGGTATCGAGCTTTCCGCGCTGGTAGTCTTGGCTCTCACGCTGCCAACGGGCAGAGATATTCGGCATGAGCTGGACGGGGTTGAGGTTGATGGTCTGCCCGATTCGAAGACTATGTTCATAACGAGAATAAAGGTTTTGGAAACTATTTGCTGCATCGTCCTCGCCATCGGTCATGAAGTCTCGGTTGTTGCGGTTGCGGCTGTAGGTCAGCGAATATTGCGCCTGTACCATCCATATCTTGGTGAGCCAGCGGGCATGATGTGCCTCAGCAGTGGTTGAGAACTGACGGGAAGGCGATGCGTAGGTCTGGATGAGTTGCGAAGAACTATAGGATTGGTTGTGCGCAGTGATGGTGCGCTCGGTTTGGCCATTCGTTTTCCCGTCCTGATAGTTCAATGTGACGCTTGCACCGAGTGCGCCGTCTTTGACATAGTGTTCCCAGCCGACCTTGGCTCTCAGTTTGGTCTGATGGCCGTCGGTGTGGGTGGCATTATATTGAGAGAGGGTCGGTACATATTCTGAGCCGAGCCTGTCTTCCTGCTCAGTGGTCTGTCGGCTGTGCGAGCGGTTGTTGCTTTGTTCTGCTTCGGCTCTCAGCGTGAAGGTATTTAGCGAATCCTTAACCCATTGCAGATGGGCGTTCAATCGAGGTTCCAGTTCGTGGCTGTACTGGTAATTCTCTGATGTGGTACGTGTAGCTGTCGTATTGGGGAAATAGTTCTCTGTCTCTTCACCGCTTGTTCGCCAGTTGTCATCATGTGCCACACCGCCCGTAAAACTATAATTGCTCTTCAAATCGTGGGTCCCCTCCTTGTGTTGCCACTTGTGCTGATAGCCTGCTGAGGCGCCCTGCTCCTTCCCGAAGCCGTTGCCCCATATTCCCGTGCTACCGTTCATGTTGCGTCGCCAACGCTTATCGATGTTGTTGGCATTGGCATATACCATCACGGGGTCGGTCTTCGACAGACGGTTCATCGACAGCTCGCCCTCGTAGTATTTTGGCGTCTGGTAGCCAGCCTTTACATCACCATACCAGCGGTCGAGGAAGCCGGGCTTGATAGTCAGGTCGAGCACCATATCCTGAGTGCCATCGTCCTTGCCCGTGCGCTCACTGAACTCCGACTGGCGGTTGTAGGCTTTGATGTTTCCAACGGCTTCAGCGGGTAACTGCTTCACCAAGTCGTCGCCTCCCATCAGACTTTCACCATCCATCGTGATGCGAATGGGCTTGCCGTTCCATGACAGGCTACCATCATCGTTCACCTGTACACCTGGCAGCTGTTTAATCAGTTCGTCGAGTCTCGCACCCTCCTGCAAGTGGAATGCCTCGGGATGGAAGACAATCGTGTCGCCCTTGACGGTGAAACGCCGTGCGCGGACCGTTACATCCACCATCTTCAGCATCTGCGAAGACATCTTCAGCTCGATATCGCCAAGGTCAAGTGTATCTTTGCGGCTATCGCTGAAGACCAGCACGGGCTTGGACTTCGAGTAATAGCCCAGCATCGAGACTTCGATGCTTCCGCGTCCAGCGGCTAATAAAGTGAACACGCCCAACGAGTCTGTCTTGGTGCTCATGATTGACCAACCATAATCACCTTGCTGCACATGTTTCACCTGTGCTTCGGGTAGTGGCTCCTTTGTCTCGGCATCCACCACGCGCCCTTTGATGATGTCGGCGCTGGCTGTAATCGTACCGAGGATGATGGCGAGCAGTGCTATGATGACTTGTTTGTTCATTGTTTCGATTCTTGTAGTTTGTCTTGTCTATGATTATAACCGTCGATTATGCAGAAAAGTGACACTGGGAGCATTAAAAATATCGAAAAGAGTTTATTCTTGCTCGAAGGAAGTGTCCGATTCGTAATTCTCCAAGTTCTTCTCCGCCGTTGCACGAATGGCTGTATCGTGCCCTGCAATGGCGGCGAAGGGCGCGAACTGGGCAGCACGGTTCAGCATCGACATTTGTGGATGCCGCTTTGACACATGGTGTGGCAGATTGATAATATCGTCGTATTTATCCATAACTCTCATCTTTCATCTCTCACCTCTCATCTCTCACCTCTCATCTCTCATCTCTCATCTCTCACCTCTCATCTATGCCTTATGTCCTCCAATCTGCTGATTGCGTTCTTTGGCAGTAGCACCCTCCGCAAAGTTCAGACCTTTCAGGATGGCGTTCTTGCCATAGCGTTTTCTGATGGCGAGTCGCGCTTCCTGTAGTCGTCGTTCCTTGGCCAATGCCTCTTGCTCCTCCTGTCGTTGGCGTAGCAATGCCTCGTAGTCCGTGAAGAGGTCAAGCTGTTCTGGTTTTCTACGCTGATTCAAAGCCGTTTCATCCACGACATGATTGACGGTGAGGTTCAGCCGACGGATCAGCAGGTCTTTGTGTACAATGCGGTCATACAACTCCCTCACGGCTTCCGTAATGATCCTTGACGAAGAAGTTCCTGTTGGAAGACTGCCTGTTCCGTGAGCGTGTTTGGGCACGACCCTTCCATAGTAGTCCGTAGTCAGTTCTCCGTGATACTTCGCGCGAATCTCTGGGCGTGTCAGGCTTTCCACATCATAGCCCACACTCAGTACCAATTGGTCGGTCACCAGTCGCTTCGCTACCAACTTGAGTGCCATGGCGTCTGCCATTTCCTGCACAACCACACGGGCTTTCTCCCAGTCGTAGGGATTCTGCAACACCTGTCCGCTACTGAAGGAATTGGTCTCTGGGCGATAAGCTTTCACCAAGTCGATGGTGCAAGGTTCCCATCCCCATGCATGGTCTATGAGCAGTTCTGCGTTGACACCGAAAAGCCGATACAGCAGTTCCTCGTTCTCGAGGCTGCATCGGGCAATCTTTCCCATCGTGTCGATGCCATACGGTGCCAGTTTCTGGGCAATGCCATGACCCACGCGCCAGAATTTTGTCAGTGGACGGTAGTCCCAAAGCTGTCGGCGGTACGACATCTCATCCAGTTCCGCTATGCGTACACCATCCTTGTCGGCAGGTGTCTTTTTGGCCATAATATCCATCGCCACTTTGCAGAGGTACATATTGGTGCCGATGCCTGCAGTAGCTGTGATGCCCGTTTGCCGAAGCACATCCCGAATCATCTTCATCGCCAGTTGGTGCGCCGTCATCTTGTAGCTGCCAAGATAGGATGTCACATCCATAAAGACCTCGTCGATGCTATAGACGTGGATGTCCTCTGGGGCAATGTATTTCAGATAAATGCCATAGATTTTGCTGCTGACTTCGATGTAGTGGGCCATGCGGGGAGGAGCGGCAAGATAGTCCACCTCCCAGTCGGGGTGAGCCACAAGCTCCGTGTCAGATATGGACTTCCCCCTGAAACGATAGCCGGGAATCTTTCCGCGCCGCTCGTCATTGACTTCCCGTAACCGCTGGACAACTTCGAACAGACGTGCTCGTCCGCCAATGCCGTATTGCTTCAGCGAGGGCGACACAGCCAGACAGATGGTCTTCTCTGTCCGGCTCTTGTCTGCCACCACCAAGTTGGTCGTCAACGGGTCAAGTCCCCGTTCTACGCACTCCACCGAGGCATAGAACGACTTCAGGTCAATGGCAATGTATGTACGTCTTTTGTCTGACATAAGACAGTGATTTCGTCAAGTGGCAAATTTGTTATTTGATAGTCACGGGAATCAGCAACTTCACTCCGAATGAGCGTCCCTTGTTGTAGATGCCTGGTCCGTCAGCATACTTCAGACGGCTCAAGTGCGACTGATAGACACGGTTGGTGAGATTGGTGCCCGAGAGATAGATGGAGGCCAGTGTGCGGTTGTGCCAACGGACATCAGTACCTGCCGTCAAGTTGAGCAATGTATATGACGGGGTAGCGGTTTCTGTATCGTATGCTGTATGGGCGTGATTCTGACGCAGGTAGCATTCTATGCCTAACGAAACGAAGGTGTTTGTTAGTGTACGTCCGTCGCGGATGATGTCGTAGCGTAGGTCGCTGTTCCATCGGGGCGCGGGTGTGAAGGGAAGCCAGCGGCTCTCCTCGGGTTTGTGCAACTGTCGGGCATTGACGTAAGAGAAGGTGTTCTCAAAATGAAGCTGTTCGATGGGGTGGATGTCCACCAATGCCTCGAATCCCAGCAATCGTGCGGTACCCTGCCGATACTGGTAGAGATTATCCGCGTCATCGCTGGTCAAGTGCTCTAAGAAGATGTAGTTGGAGATCTGGTTGGCAAAGAGCGAGAGTTGTGTAGATATAATCTCTGACGAGTAGTCAATGCCGTAATCCAGTTGCCAACTGTGTTCTGGTGACAGATGATGGTTGCCCATCTCGTAGCGGTACGTTCCCTCGTGTTCTCCGTTGGAGCCCAGTTCGCTGAGGTTGGGTGTACGGAAGCCTTTTGAAAGGTTCAGTCGCATGTTCAGCTTGGAAGTAATGTTATAGATGGCACCCACGGAGCCTGTCAGCCCATGAAAGTTGCGAGTGAAGTCAGTAAAGCGCAACTCCCCTTCACTCATTTGTTCATAGCTGTGCAGACGGCGGATGTCGTAGCGCAGGCCTCCACTAAGTGTAAGCCGCTCCAACTGGCGGGTGACAGAGGCAAAAAGACCGCTATCGAATAAACGGTATGAGGGAATAAGATATTCCTCGCCCAGGTTCTCTGAGTATTGCCACATGCCAGAGAAACCGGCGGCAAACTGCCAGTCGGTGTTAGCATTCTGAAGGTAATGTACATCGTAGTTGACGGTATGTAGGCGGAAGTCCAGTCCCAGCTCATCGGCATTTTCAAACTCGCGTCGGCGGTTCTGTTGGTAGCCAGCAACGGCTTTCAGAGCCCCGTCTCCCAAAAGGAACGAGTTGTCGAGGACTGCCTTGTAATGGTCTATCTTCTGGAAAGCTTCCGAAGGCTCTAGCCGCCCCGTTTCCTCATCTCGTTCTCCTTCTATAAGTCCTGGCTTCAGGTTGTAGTACGACAACTTCAAATGGGAATAGCCCCATCTTCGGTTCGTTCCCACTATACCCGTAAGAGCTCTTTCATGGAACTGTGAACCGGGAACGCGACCATCCACCTTGTTTTTATATTTGTCCGCATCTTTTTGGCTCCAACGCCAGTTCCACACCCATCCCTTTTGGTTGCCTGCAAAGTTGACGGTATAGTCGAAGAGCTGGTCGTTTGATTGGTATTCAGACCCAACGTTCAATGCCATCGTTCCTTGCGGCATCACAGGAGCCTCGTGTAACACCAATATGCCTGCCATTGCGTCGCTGCCATACATCAATGTGGCAGGGCCTTTCAATATCTCTACCGAATGGACAGACTGTGCGTCCACCTCGATACCGTGCTCGTCGCCCCATTGCTGTCCTTCCTGTCGAATGCCGTCGTTTACCGTCACAATGCGGTTGTAGCCCAATCCACGGATAATGGGCTTGGAAATGCCGCCACCAGTGGTTATTTGCGACACACCTGGCTGATGGGCTACGGCATCAATGATGTTGGTGGAGGGAGTGGCTTGGAGTACACGGGGTGGCACCACAGAGATAGGGGCTGGTGAGCGGTCGGCACGGGTGGAACCAGTCAGGCCCGTCACCACCACTTCTTTCAACGTGGCATTGTTTTCTTGCATCACGAAGTTACATTCGGTTGTCGTACGCAGGTCTATGGATTGAATGATGGTCAGGTGCCCCACATAGGTCACCTGGATGGTGGTCTTCACGGCAGGCAGGTCTTTGATTGTATAAAACCCGTCAGCGTTGCTGATGGTGCCCTGTCTTAATTGCGGGAAATAGATACTTGCGCCAACTACGGGCTGTCCGTCGATGGCATCGGTCACCCGACCATGTAGTACAACTTTATTAGTTGTGGTTCCTGCTGATACAGGTACACATACGCATGCCAATATCAACATTATTTGATATATTCTCTTCATGTCATTGAACATTAGCCATCCTGATACAATTTTTCTTGCCTTGGTTCTTTTGATTTGTTTTATCATGCGGCAAAGTTACGAAAAAACTCTCAACTCTCGTCTCTCATCTCTCAACTTTTTATTAACTTTGCCGCATGATAAAACAAATCAATTCGTATGAGAAAAGTTATTACTACACTTGTCATTCTTGTCTCAATGCTGGCAAATGCACAGACAGACCCCGTGTTTAAGATGGGCAAAGAGGGTGGACACTTCTATTTTGAGGCGAGCGTGAATGGTGTCAATGCCAAACTGATGTTAGAAAGCGGTGTGCCAGGTCTCATGATGAGCGATGCTTTCTATGAAGCCCACAAAGACGCTTTGCAGTTGGATGTCAAGGAAAGCGACATGAAGATTCGGTATCTAGGTGGGATTCACAAAATCAAATACTCCGCCCAGGCTCGTCTGAGCATGGGTGATGCCATCTTTGAAGGGGAGGTGAAGATTGTTGAAGGGGCAACGGACATAAAGATGCCGATGCAGATGCTCCACCATGCACTGGACAACAGCAGTATTGTGAAGATGGACCTCCAAAACAATGAGCTCTGTGTGATGAGCAGGGCGCATCTGCAAGAGCTTGTCAAGGATGCCACGGCACTGGATATGTCCTATAACAAATGGAGATACCCTGTTGTCAATACCCAGTTAAGTATGGATGTGAGCGGGCATTGTGTCAATGTGAAAGGAAATTTCATCGCTGACATGGGTAACGGCTCGCTACTCTTCCTGAACAAGAGTCAGGAAGACGTGGTGAAGATGTTGACGGAGAATAAAATCGTTCTGAAAGAGGCTCGAAACAAGAACGGGAAAGTGGTTTCAGAAGGTCTATATGCCGACAAGCTCACGATTTGCGACAGGACGTATAGCGATGTCTCGGTAGGAGTGAACCCGTTTAAGTCGTTGGAAGAATGTGGCTTCCTTGGATTAAAGTTTTTCACCATGCCTACCGTCTTCGACTTCGATAATAATAAAATGTACCTTTGTAAATGACGTTTTACAAAGGTACATTTTTGTAGGTTGACCTCAAAGCGGCATCAGGATTACCAAATCCTGATGCGCTTGTTCTTGGGGATGAACAGCTTGCCCTTCTTGATGTTGAAGGCATCGTACCACTCATCAATCAGGGGGAGGGCACCATTCACGCGGACGTGGTTGGGCGAATGGGTGTCCTGGTTGAGGAGCATGTCCATATACTGTTCGCGGTTGTTGCTTGCCCACACGCGTGCCCATCCGAGGAAGAAACGCTGGTCGGCTGTGAGACCGTCGATGACACTGTTGTTGCCCGTGTTGTGGAGAGCTTGCAGGGCGATGTGAATACCGCCGTTGTCGCCGATGTTCTCACCCAGAGTCTGCTTGCCGTTCACCTTCTTGCCGTTCACCACGACGAGGGTAGAGAAATAGTCGGCCAGCTGTGCTGCGCGCTTGTCGAAGGCTGCTTTGTCGGCCTCTGTCCACCAGTTGCGCTGGTTGCCCGTGAGGTCGAACTGGCATCCCTGGTCGTCGAAACCGTGGCTCATCTCGTGGCCAATCACGCCACCGATGGCACCATAGTTCTGGGCATCGTCGGCCTCTACATCGAAGAACGGCGGCTGGAGGATACCAGCAGGGAAGCAGATTTCGTTAGTGGTGGGGTTATAGTAGGCGTTGATAGTCTGGGGCGTCATGTGCCACTCGTCTTTGTCAACAGGCTTGTTCACCTTGCGGTTCAGACCGTCAATCCATTTCCATTCGCTCACGTTGGCCAGGTTCTCGTAGAGCGAGAGCTGGTCGTCAATCACCATCTGGCTATAGTCCTTCCACTTGTCAGGATAGCCGATCTTCACATGGAAGTCAGCCAGTTTCTTCTTGGCCTCGGCCTTCGTAGCATCGCTCATCCAGTCGAGGGCGTCAATGCGCTGACCGAGAGCCTTCTGCAGGTTGCGTACGATGGTGAGCACCCGCTGCTTGTTTGCCTCGGGGAAGTACTTCTCGCAGTACATCTTGCCGATAGCCTCGCCCAGGACGCCGTTGACCAGCGCAGTGGCCTTCTTCCACAGGGGATCGTCCTCGGGCTGCCCAGTCAGCGTCTGCGAGAATTTGAAATAAGAGCGGCGCAGGTCTTGTGTCAGACAAGAGGCTGCACCAGCAATGATGCGCACCTCAGCGTAGGCCTTCAGGTCGTCGAGCGGTGTGTCGGCGAGTATCTTCTCCACTTCGTGCAACGGTTCGGGCTGCTC
>JAFSWU010000088.1 GCA_017444365.1 Prevotella sp. | reverse complement strand
TCTCAGGAAGTACTTGTTTTCCGGCCACTGTACTTCAACGCCCGCCCATAGGTTGCTGTAGACCTCGAACCTTCCGCCGAGCCTCGTGGTAACGTCGAAGTCCTCAAGCTCAACGACTGCCTCAGCGTAGAGTTCCGGGGTATAGCGTCCCCATTCAGGTCTGAACCCGAAGAATATTCCTGCCTCCGGGTAACGTCCCTCAAGGCCAGCATATGCCGACACCATGCGACAACTGCGTGAACGCCTCAACGAGCCCTTTGTCACCGTCAACACCATTGAGGGCGACACGGGCATCAAGCAGGCGCAGGACGAGTACCAAAGACTGATGAACAACGCATCGCCTAAAGCCAAAAGAGTATGACAGTATATATTGACGGAAAGCCAGCGGCACTGAAGCAGGGAACGAGCTTCGAACTGCGCTCCGAGAACTGGATGTTCACCGAGCGCGGTGAGTACTCGCTCAATATCGAGCTGCCGCTGGGATGCAAGGAGAATGACGCGATCTTCGGACAGATCAACCGAAAGGACACGCAAATGAGCCAAATTTTCTTCGACGCTGAAATCGTGTGTGACAACTATGTCACCCATGGTGCCGTGGTCATCACCTCAATCACCGATGACTTGGTCAAGGTGCAGTATGTCGCCGGACGATCTTATCAGAACTTCTACCCTGATTGGGACAACACGAAAATCAACACCCTGACCATCGGCAACTGGCCGACGTTCGACCTCACTGCATCGCCCTCCACCTGGTGGGGCAGTACTGATTACATCGCCCTGCCGTGGTGCAACAACTCCAGCGGCAACATACAGAACCGGGCTGACGGCATGGGCACACAGAACCTGGCGTGGCACACCGTGGCCGACAGTGCCGATGATGCGGAGGTGGTGGAGGGACTGTCATTCCAAATCCGTCTGTACAAACTGGCGGAGCTGATTTGCACCGCGCTGGGTTACACCTTGTCAGCAACCGACTGGCAGAACTCGCAATGGTACTACCTCTATTGCTTCAACACCACACCCTACGCATGGAATGAACACAACTGGCAGAGCGCGTTGCCCAACTGGTCGGTCAACGACTTTTTCCAAGAACTGGAGAAACTCCTGGGCATGGAAGTCACCGTGGACCACTATGCAAAGGTGGTGACGGTGAAAAATATCGACAACACTGCCAACGCATCGCAGAACGTGGTGCTGCTGGAGCAAGTCGTCGACGAGTATACCCGAACGGTCAGCAAGCAGGACGAGTCAAAGTATATCGGTGCCAAGAACATCGGTTACAAAGAGGCGGGGCACCAGATGCAGAACTTCTACGACTGCCCATGGCTGAACGAAGAGAGACCGCAGATGGTCATCACGGAATTCGAGACGCTGCAGGATGTCATCGATTATATGCGTGCCAGAAGTTATCTGCCAGGAAGCCGACTTTCAGTCTCATCGAACTTGATGCATGTCCAGGACACCGACAGATACTACTGCCTATACTATGTCGCCCACGTTTTGCCATATTGGACGGTCAGCAAAAATACGGTGTACGAGACGCAGACAGAGTATATCGAAACAAAATATCGGGACGGAAGGGTGTACAGGCTGCAGTCTGTAAACTTGTTCGGACCAGTCACAAACAACCCCGATAGCGAGGATGTGGACCGCATAGGCTTCGTCCCCGTATGCATTGATGATGCATTCAACGAGTTGTATGAGTACCGAGGTGCCATCGTGTTCCTGGACAGTGGAGAAACTGAAGAGGTGGATGCTGAGGCGGGAGAAAAACAACCGAACCTGGTGACGGCTGCCTACATTGAGATGGGGAGCTTGCAGAATGATGACTCAAACTACAACAACATCGCGGTGGCGTTCTGGTTCGGTGACACAACAGCAACAGACATAGCCAACAAACTACCCAGGCCGTGGCTGGATGTGGAGGAAGCCTTCCTGTCATGGTATATGCTGTCAGCCCAAGAAGATTTCGGGCACTCTTCGGGGGCGGTGACCCACCTAGAGAGCGTCACCTGGTATAAGGACGATTCAGGACACCAGGCAACGCTCAAGCTGCAGAGCCATCCGACATACAACAGCATGATGAGCATCGAATTCAAACAGAAGTGCGAGCTCTCGTTCATTTTCGACGGTATGCCTGACGTCAAGTCGGTCTTCGTGATTCATGGCCAAAAATACCTGTGCGCACAAATCCGAGCCGACATGACCGAACAAGGCATGAGCCAGTTGAAGAAAGGTACGTTCTTCCGCATCCTAGAGTGAGCCTTCCCAATCCAAAACATCGGGATTGGCCTTCTGCAGATGGCGGGTGTAAAGCTCGGTAATGGCGAGGGAACTATGGCGAGCCTGGTCACGCACCGTGATGCTCGCCATCTTCGCGTCGAGCATCTCAGTAATGCCGGTGTCCTTCAACGAGTAGAACTGATATTGCTTCGGCAGTTTCAACGCATTGCGCACCTTGCGCCAATGGTCGCGGAATATCTTCGGATCAATCTGCTCGGTGCCAGGGCGCAGCTTCGTGCTGAAGATGTAGTCACTGCTCGCGTGCTTGAACAACCCCAGTTCCATCGCATAGAACAGCACTTTCTTCGGAAGGGTGACACTCATCGTCTCGCGGTTCTTGCTCGCCTCACCCGGGATAGTGATGGTTCCTTGCTCAACATTGATCCAACCAATCTTCAGACGGGTCATCTCCACAGGACGGATAAAGCAATTATATAATAGGTAGCAAGCCAGCATGAAATTTGGATCGTGCTTCTTGACCC
>JAFSWU010000087.1 GCA_017444365.1 Prevotella sp. | reverse complement strand
GCGATGATCGTATCCGCGATAAAATCTTTGCGGGTGGAATTGCTCTTAACGACAGCTTCGATCAGGTTCTGCGGCACGTTCTGGTAGTTGGCAAGAAGCTGCTTGGTGTCCTTGGGCAGGCAGTAACCGCCGTATCCAAACGACGGGTTGTTGTAGTGAGTGCCGATACGCGGATCGAGTCCCACGCCGTTGATGATGGCGGCGGTGTCGAGACCTTTCACTTCAGCATACGTGTCGAGCTCGTTGAAGTAGCTCACGCGCAGCGCCAGATAGGTGTTGGCAAACAGCTTGACGGCCTCAGCCTCTTTCATTCCCATGAAGAGCGTGTCGATGTCTTCCTTGATGGCGCCTTCTTGCAGCAGGGCAGCGAAGGTGTGGGCCTGTTCCTCGGCATTGGGGTTTCCGATGGCTGTGATAGCAGCGTTCTCATCGTTGAAGGTCTTCTCGTCGATATTGATAATCTTGGGATAGCCCACGATGATGCGCGAGGGGTAGAGGTTGTCGTAGAGGGCCTTGCTCTCGCGCAGGAACTCCGGCGAGAAGAGCAGGTTGAACTTCTTTCCTTTCAGCTCGGGCTTGTAGAGGAACTGCAAGGCGTATTTCACGAACAGCGAGCGGGTGTAGCCCACGGGGATGGTCGATTTGATGACCATCACGGCATCGGGGTTCACAGACAGCACCAGGTCGATGACCTCCTCAACGTGGCTCGTGTCGAAATAGTTCTTCACGGGGTCGTAGTTGGTGGGTGCTGCAATCACGACGAAGTCGGCATCTTTGTAGGCGGCAGCTCCGTCGAGGGTGGCTCTGAGGTTCAGGTCTTTCTCGGCGAAGTACTTTTCAATGTATTCGTCTTGAATGGGCGACTGTCTTTTGTTAATGAGGTCCACCTTCTCAGGTATAACATCTACAGCTGTTACTTGATGGTGCTGACTCAGCAGGGTTGCAATACTCAGGCCTACATAACCTGTTCCGGCTACGGCAATCTTTATTTCCTTATCCATATTCTTGATTGTTTATATTTCTCCTTTTAGTAATATCTCGGCAAAGTTACAATTATTCCTTGAAACTGACAAACGAAACACAAAATTATTTACAGCGAAATCCTCATAAATTAGGATTGTGAGAAAAATAAAGAGTGTGTACCTTTGCAGCCGTCAACAAATTCAGGATATTTCAATGACAAATAAAAGCTTTTGGAGTGTTATGCTCCTGTTGATGCTGACAGCACCGTTGCGTGCTGAAGTGATAGGTGAAGAAGTCGTTGCTGACACTTCGCGAGTATATGATATTGAGGAGGTTGTGGTGGTTTCGCAGCCGAAGGAGTTCTTTCGGCTGCGCCAGCAGCCCGTATCCTCCACATCGTTTTCCAACGCTCAGATTGGTGCTCTTCATGTGAAGGACTTGCGCGAGATTTCCGACTTTGTGCCCTCGTTCACGATGCCCAACTACGGCAGCCGCTATACTTCTTCGATGTACATCCGCGGCATCGGCTCGCGTGTCAACTCGCCCGCTGTGGGCATCTATCTGGACGGAATGCCCTTGCAGAGCAAGTCGGCCTTCAACAGTCACATCTACGACATCGACCGCGTAGATATTCTTCGCGGTGCCCAGGGAACGCTGTATGGCATGAACACCGAGGGAGGGCTGGTTCGCATCTACACCAAGAACCCGATGCGCTATCAGGGAACCGATGTGACGCTCTCCGCCGCAACCCATTGGGGCCGCCGTGCGGAGGTGAGCCATTATCACAAGGTGGGTGAGAAGTTCGCCTTCTCGCTGGCCGGTTTCTACAACGGACAGAAGGGATTCTTCCGCAATGCCGCAACAGGTGACCGCGCCGATGCCTTCAACGAGGCAGGCGGACGACTGCGCCTTGTGTGGCAACCCACCAAGAAGCTGGACTTCGACTATGTGACCGACTATCAGTATGTGCGTCAGAACGGCTTCCCCTACGGCATGCTCACCTCGCTGACGGGTACTGCCGAGGAGCCAAACGCCAACCATCAGAGTGGCTACCGCCGCAACATGCTTAACACGGGGCTCAACGTCACCTATCATGCTAATGGCTTCGACTTGAACTCAATCACCACCTATCAGTATCTGCGCGACTATATGCTGATGGACATCGACTATCTGCCGCAGGACTATATGCACATGGAACAGCGGCAGAAGCAGAGCTCCCTGACGCAGGAACTCACGCTGAAGAGCCGCAACTCAAGCGCTTGGCACTGGACCTTTGGTGGTTTCTTCTCCTATCAGAGCCTGACCACCAACGCGCCCGTCTATTTCGGTTCTTCCATGAACGAGATGCTTTCGCAGAACATCACGAACTATGCCTACTACGGAATGTATAATGCAATGGTCAACAGAATGGTGGGGCAGGGAATGCCTAAAGAAGCTGCCGAAAGACAAGTGGCCGCAATGATTGAACGTGCAGGCGGTTGCACGATTGACATGCAGCTGGAGACCATCCCAGGCTCCTTCAAGACGCCCCAGCTGAACCTCGGATTCTTCCACGAGTCGAACATCGATCTCTCCGACCGTCTTACTGCAACGCTTGGCTTGCGCTACGACTTCAGCCGTGCCGACATCGACTATCGCACCAGTGCCCGCACCGTGTTGAGCGAGGATGTGATGGGTCAGCATGTGGATGCCGCTGTGAGCTCCATCCTGCACGACAAGCTCCACAACACCTTCGACCAGTTCCTGCCCAAGCTTGGACTTCGTCTTCGCATTGACGAGAAGGGCAGCAACATCTTTGCCACCGTGTCGAAGGGCTACCGTGCCGGCGGTTACAACATCCAGATGTTCAGCGACATCCTGCAGACAGAGCTGCAAAGCAAGGCCCAGACAGCCCGTGGCAAGTTGAATATCGAGCACGATGCTGCCGCCTACGACAACATTGCCGAGACCATTGCCTTTGAGCCTGAGACCAGCTGGAACTATGAGTTAGGCACACATCTGAATCTTTTCGACAATCGGGTTCAATTTGACCTGAGCGGCTACTATATGCGAGTGAGCAACCAGCAACTCTCTGTCATGGCCGGCAACTACGGCTTCGGACGTGTAATGGTGAACGCAGGTCGCAGCTACAGCTGCGGTGTGGAGACCTCGCTGCGTGGAAGCGCGTTGGAGAACCGTCTCACCTGGGCCGTGAACTACGCCTTCACGCATGCCGTCTTCAAAGAGTATGACGATAGCATCAAGGTGGGGGGCAAGAACCAGCACGTGAGCTACAAGGACAAGAAGGTGCCCTTCGTTCCCCAATATACAGCCGCTGCCAGCGTCGATTACCGTCTCGACTTCAAGTCTCAGACGCTCCGCTCGCTCACTTTCGGCGTGAACGGAAGCGCACAGGGCAAGACTTGGTGGGACGAAGCCAACACCTATTCGCAGAAGTTCTATTTCACAGCAGGCGCACACGTCGATGCTGCCTTCCCCAACGTGGTGGTCAGCCTCTGGGGGCGCAACCTCACGAACACGAAGTACAACACCTTTGCCGTGCAGAGCGCAGCCACTGGCGAGCGCCTGACGTTTGCCCAGCGGGGCATGCCCTTGCAGTTAGGGGTTGACGTGAAGCTGAAATTTTAGAAGAAGATTTGAAAATTTTGAAGATCAAGGACTCCAAGCACTCCGCTTGGAGTCCTTGATTTTTCTTGACAAACACCCTCGCATAACTCGCGTATTTTCGAGCAGGGCTTCGCTGGGCTCCAAAAACGCCCGTATTTCGCGTTTTTAGCAAGTTGTTGATACTCAGTTCCTTAACCCCATTTCGCTTGTTTCGTCCTCATGTGACTTTTCCCCTGATATGCAAAAGCTAAGGTCTTTCCCCCTTTAAAGCATTGCTTTTAGGGCCTCATCTCTAAGACTTTGTGTTGTAAGAGCTAAGCTTTGACGACGCAAACTCAATGCTTCGAGGGTCACAAAGCATAGCTTTTACAACCTTGGAACATTTTTCCTGCAACCCAAGAGCTCATCTCCCCCTCCCAAGACCTATTGTTTTGGGTTTCTCGTTTTTCTAGAATGCGACTTTCAGACGAGCGTTTTTTTTGACCAAACTTTTTTACAAAAGAGGAGTGAGGAGAGAGGAGTG
>JAFSWU010000086.1 GCA_017444365.1 Prevotella sp. | reverse complement strand
GGATGATGGTCAAGCATGAGCCGTTGGACGTGATGAAGCTCTTCAAGCCCTTGGTGGTCAGTATCATCCTTTGCTGGTGGTACCCGCCCGCCGACACGGGCATGACCAACAGCGGCAGCTCGTGGTGCTTCCTCGACTTCCTTTCCTACATCCCCAACAGCATCGGCTCCTACACCCATGACCTCTATGAGGCAGAAGCCACGCAGATAGAAGACAAGTTCGAGGAAGTGCAGCAGCTCATCTATGTCCGCGACACCATGTACACGGCATTGCAGGCACAGGCTGATGTCGCTCACAGCGGCACGTCTGACCCGTACCTTGTGGAAGCCACCATGGAGCAGACGGGCGTGGATGAAGTCACCAACATGGAAAAGGATGCTTCGCGTTTGTGGTTCACCTCACTGACGGCAGGAGCCGTGGTAGGCATCGACAAGATTGTCATGCTCATCGCCCTCATCGTGTTCCGCATCGGCTGGTGGGCAACCATCTACTGCCAGCAGATTTTGTTGGGTATGCTCACCATCTTCGGGCCTATCCAGTGGGCGTTTTCACTGTTGCCCAAATGGGAAAGCTCGTGGGCGAAGTGGCTCACGCGCTACCTGACCGTCCATTTCTATGGTGCCATGCTCTACTTCGTGGGCTTCTACGTTCTCCTACTCTTTGACATCGTGCTATGCATACAGGTGGAAAACCTTGAAGCCATCACGCAGAGTGAACAGACGATGGCGGCCTACCTCCAGAACTCGTTCTTCTCGGCGGGCTATCTCATGGCAGCCAGCATTGTGGCACTTAAATGTCTGAACCTCGTTCCCGATTTGGCTGCATGGATGATACCTGAAGGCGATACCGCCTTCTCCACCCGTAACTTTGGCGAGGGTGTGGCACAGCAGGCCAAGATGTCCACACAGGGAATGCTCGCAAGGGTCATGTAAACAGTTGAATCACTAAACAGAAATACAATGGTAATCAAGAATCTCGAAAACAAAATCAAGTTGGTGTTGATTGTGTGCAGCCTTTTTCTCACGGGTTGCGTCATCATCAGCATAGCCAGTGTCTGGACGGCACGTGTCATGGTCACGGATGCCCAGCAGAAGGTTTATGTCCTGGACGGCAACGTGCCGATTCTCGTCAACCGAAGCACGATGGAAGAAACATTGGACGTGGAGGCAAAGAGCCACATTGAGATGTTTCACCACTACTTCTTCACACTCGCCCCCGATGATAAGTACATCAAGTACACGATGGAGAAGGCCATGTACCTGGTCGATGAGACAGGCTTGGCTCAGTACAACACCCTGAAGGAAAAAGGGTTCTACTCCAACATCATGGGCACGAGTGCCGTTTTCAGCATCTTCTGTGACAGCATCAAGTTCGACAAGGACAAGATGGAGTTCACCTACTATGGTCGCCAACGGATCGAGCGACGCACAAGCATCCTGACACGTGAGCTGGTGACGGCAGGACAGCTGAAGCGTGTCCCCCGGACGGAGAACAACCCGCACGGGCTGTTGGTTGTAAATTGGCGCACTCTGCTCAACAAGGATATAGAGCAGAAGACGAAACTCAGCTATTAGGAGGGCTTGGCTATGGGGAACTTCAAGAAAATGCTTTTCGGCGACAAGATGCCCGACAAGAATGACCCGCAATACAGGGAGCGTTATGAGAAAGAGGTCAGTGCAGGCCGCAGGTTTGCCAGGGCAGTCCGTATAGACCGCGTGGCCGTCTGCGTCCAGACCTTTGCCAACAACCACCGCAGGACATTCCTCTGCCTGGTGTTCGGCTTCGTCATTCTGAGTTTCAGCTTCAACCTCTACCGCATCGTCAGGGCCAGCCAGACATCTGACGGCAACGCCACTGCCACACAGCGGCAGGAGCAGATGCTGGAACGGCGGCACCAGAAACTCAGAAAGACGCTCGATGCTGCCCACTGCGCACCTCCGGGCGTATTATCAAAAAGAATGATAATCAAACAAAATAGCATACGAACATGGAACTATTCAAGAAGATCAACATCAGGCAGCCCAAGTACATGCTGCCGCTTATCCTCTACTTTCCGTTGCTGATTGCCGGTTATCTCATCTTCGACATCTTTGATACGGAGGTGGCAGAAGTCCCCGATGCCAACATGCAGACCACGGAGTACCTGAATCCCGAACTGCCCGATGCGCAGATGAAGGGTGACGGCATCGGCAGCAAGTACGAGAGTATGCTGAAGTCCTACGGCAGGATTGACGACCTTTCAGCCGTTGACAACATCGAGCGCTATCAGGAAGACGAGAAGGAGGAATATGAGTCAAAGTATTCCGATGATGAACGCGCCAAGCTGCAGAGCGAAGAAGAGCGTAAACTGGCTGAGATGCAGGAGCGCCTTGCACAGAGTGCCCGTCAGGGACAGGAACTGAACGCAACAGGCATAACCGACGAGGAACGCCTTGCCCGTGCTTCACAGCAGGAGCAAGAGGCGATGGATGAACTGAACCGTGCCCTTGCCCTCGCAAGGATGCAGGGAGCAGCAGAGGCAACGCCACCGGCAGAGCCAGACAGCAATGAAGGCCTTACAGTCAAAGGAAAAACTGAAGGACAAATCAGCGTCAACGAGAACAGCCGCCATGCCATCGACCAGAATGAAGAACCGCAGGAGGTGGTGAAAAAGCTGAAGGTCACATCCGACTACTTCAACACCCTCACGCAGAACGAGCCGGAAGCGAGTCTCATCAAGGCCATCATCGATGAGAACATCAAGGCTGTTGATGGCTCCCGTGTCCGCCTGCGCCTGTTGGATGACATCGAGATGGGTGGGCGTGTCCTGCCCAAGGGCAGTTACCTCTATGCCATCATGAGCGGCTTCGGTAGCCAGCGTGTCAAGGGAACTATCAAGAGCATCCTCGTCGGTGACGAACTGGTGAAGGTTAGTCTCTCCCTCTATGACACCGACGGTCTTGAAGGTCTCTATGTTCCCTCCAGCAACTTCCGCGAGACATCGAAGGACGTGGCTTCTGGGGCAATGAACGGTAACATGAATATGGGCAATATGGGCAATACCGCCACAGGCAATAGTCTCTCCCAATGGGGTATGCAGGCCATGACCAATGCCTATCAGAAGACGGCCAACGCCATCAGCAAGGCAATCAAGAAAAACAGTGCCAAGCTGAAGTACGGCACATTTGTCTATCTAGTTAACGGTCGTGCCAATGAGAGCAAAGAAAAATGAATTTTGCTTTGCCGAATGCAGCCGACTGTCGGCAAAGCCAACGGAAAGAGAAGAAGAACGATTAAATCATGAACAATATGAAGACAACCCAGAAAATCGGGGCACTCCTGATGTGTGCCCTCTCTGCCCTGCCCATGAAGGCACAGCAGACCTATGAGGACAT
>JAFSWU010000085.1 GCA_017444365.1 Prevotella sp. | reverse complement strand
GATTCAAAAGAACAAGTTCGACTTTGATGACTTCCTCAAACAGATTGAGCAAATCAAGAAGATGGGAAACCTGAAAGACCTTGCATCCATGATTCCAGGTGTGGGCAAGCAGCTCAAGGACATCGATATCGACGACAACGCCTTCAAGGGCATCGAAGCCATCATCCATAGCATGACTCCTCAGGAACGTCAGAATCCTGAAATCCTGAACACCAGTCGCCGCCAGCGCATTGCCAAAGGCTCTGGCACCAACATTCAGGAGGTGAACCGACTCATCAAGCAGTTCGACCAGATGCGCAAGATGATGCGCATGATGACGGGGGGCGGTATGGCAGGCATGGCCAACATGATGAGAGGCATGAGGAGAGGGTGAACTTTTCTTCTGGCAAGTGGCCTGAGTGACGAAAGTATTTCTGGAGTGGGCGAGGATGATAATCATGCATCCTCGCCCACTTTCGGTAAAGAAAAAGGCCAGAAAGAAAAAATTGAAGAAATCAGGGAAAAAGTTGTAACGGAGGCGGGATATAACAAGGTTTTGGTCGTATAACAAGTAGAATACATCAAAAATGCATCGAGCGTGAAGACAGACGAACAGATAGTGGAAGCTGTGAAAAGCTGCAGGCGCGAGGGGCAAGACCTGATGGTCTGCCGCTACGGGCAACCGGTCTTCGCCTTGATTGTGAGGCTGGTGGCTGACACGATGGATGCTGAGGAGCTAACGCAAGATACATTCCTGAAGGCATTCAGCCATATCGACAGCTACGACCCACAGCGGGCATCGCTATCCACTTGGCTATGCCGCATAGCCTACCACCTGACTCTTGATTTCCTGAAACGCAGCCGTCCGCTCATTATCTCAATAGAGGAAACAGAGGTTTGGCAGACAGACATCAGCGATGAGCAGTTGGAGGCAGAACTCTCGACGGGTAACGAGGAACGCATTCAAGAGCTGGAATCACTCATAGACGACCTGCCTCCCGATGAACGACTGCTGCTCATGCTTCACTACTTCGAGAACAGAACACTGGACGAATGTTCGTTCATCATGGACGCCACCCCTCACGCATTGGCCAACCGCCTCTATCGAATCCGCAAGAAACTCTACAAACAACTCCAGAAGATATGACTACATATAAAGATACCGACCTCCGCGAAGCACTAAGGCGCAAATATGCCAACACGCCCCAGCTACCATCCGACTTCATGAATCGGATGCACAAAGTCGCGCAACCAAAGAAGCCGCAACGCGCTAGCACTCCCCTCCATTACGGGCGACTGGGGTCTTTAGAGCAGCCACTGAATGTGGCTGCGGCCCCACAAAGGGGAGCGAATCCCCATTCGCGACGGAGGGCCGGTTGGGGGTGGGTCTCTATTGCCGCCGCCCTCCTCATTGCCTTCCTCGTATTAAAGCCCCTTTCTAACTCCCCCCGTGGGGAGGAGGACTCTTTATCCTCTGAACGTAAAAAAGATAATATAGACTTGCCAACTCTCCCCCCCACGGGGGGAGCAGGGAGAGGGGCTGAAAAGCAGATTGCGGTGCTGGCAAAGGTGACGCCTACACCACAGCCTATGAGGAAACATAGGAAAGCAGCCAGGAGACAAAACTCTCCTATAGAAAAGCCCACGCTTGCACAAGCAGAACCAATTATTCCAGCCGAATCTGCTTCACTGCCTCATGTTGAGGTCCAGTCTTTCCACGAAGCGAGAGTCAGCAGTATGGATGCAGAGAATGACGAAGTTGATCCTAAAATGCTACTATATACAGCAGAGATAGAGATGGAAAAGACCACTCACAAACGCCAAGCAGCATACGAGAAGGAACTGATGCAACACGGATTGGAATTGCTGCTTTATCTCTTGACCGAAAAGGAAGAGAAGCAGGCGGACGGAACGGTAAAAACTCAGAAAAGCTAACAATAATAATTAGGATATTCGTATGAAGACAATCAGATTAACCCTGCTCCTGTGGGCCGTGAGCCTAACAGTTGGAGCACAGAACAGAGACGTGGAACAAGCCATCAGGGATTTTCTTGCATCCCCAGGGCTTACTACCTCAGAGAGCATTATTCGTGAACGTGACCTGAGCCAATCAGGCAACCCCATGAAGTCGATGTGCGAGGTGTGGGAGTTCACGTGCGACGCCAACATGTTAAGCCACATTGAACACCTGTCTGCTCAAATGACGGGAAGTTCTTCGTCAGAACATTGCTATTACGTTAAGACCCACACGCCCGGCCGCGCTGACTGGCACGATATCCTTGTCGGTGACGATCCAAAGAATATTGTCGAATTGGGGCGTAGCGAACGCAGCCACTATACAATCGTGAACTTTATCGATACCCTTGATTCCACCAAGTGCCATCGCTACGCTTACGCTTTAGAATGGCAGGAGCAGAACTTACCGTTCAAACTGAAGGAACAGGACGGAAAGCTAGCCAAGATTCCCGTCACGGAGAAGACCTTCAAAGGCAAGGTCGTGATGACATACGCTCGTGTGCCAAAACCAAAGCAGAATGAAGTTAGTGTTGTGAGCACTGACAGTTTTGTAGATGTCAAGGAGTTGAAGACACTAATCACCAGATTAAAAGAAGCAGGCGTTCCAGATATAACAAAAACTCTAATCGAATGGATTGATGCTATGGTAGAAAAACCATTTAAT
>JAFSWU010000084.1 GCA_017444365.1 Prevotella sp. | reverse complement strand
TGCAGGGCACACTCCAGAGCAATGTGGCTGGCTGAGCGTCCCATCAGTTTGATGAAGTGCCAGTACTTGCGGGCAGAGTTACAGTCGCGCTCGATGTTACCGATGAGCTCAGCATAGGTCTTGGTGGCTGTGTCGAAGCCGAAGGAAGTCTCAATCTGGTCGTTCTTCAGGTCGCCGTCGATGGTCTTCGGGCATCCGATCACCTGCACACCGTAGTTCTTGGCAGCATAGTATTCGGCCAGCACACAGGCGTTGGTGTTGGAGTCGTCACCACCGATGATGACAACAGCCTTGATGTCGAGTTCGCGGATAATCTCAAGTCCCTTCTCGAACTGGTCTTCCAGCTCAAGCTTGGTACGTCCGGATCCAATCATGTCGAAACCGCCCGTATTGCGATATTCATCGATGAGATCGGCTGTGAGTTCCTTGTAGTTGTGATCAACCAGACCGCCAGGACCCATGAGGAATCCATAGACACGGTTCTCGGGGTTGAGCTTCTTCACGGCATCAAAGAGACCGCAAATGACATTGTGTCCGCCAGGAGCCTGACCGCCACTGAGGATGATACCAACATTCATCTTCTTGGTGTTGGCCACATCACCAGGCACGAACTCCACGAGGGGCATTCCATAGGTGTTGGGGAACAATTTCTTGATTTCCTCCTGGTCGCCTACACTCTGTGTGGGGGCACCTTCTTGAACTTTTACTGCGCCCTGCAAACCTTTGGGAAGTTTTGGCTGATAGGCTGCTCTTTCTTTCTGCAAAATGCTTGTTTCCATTTTCGCTTATTTTTAAAGGATGATAATAAAAATCAAAATAGCTGAGGAATAACCCTATGGCGGGTCTCCGAAATGAAGTGCAAATATAATCTTTTTTCATGAGATAAGGAAAGAAAAAGGAAAAGATTTGGGTATTTTGCACATTTTTTTTTGCAAAAGCTTGTTTTTTACAGATTCTTTTCCTAACTTTGGGCAATTAAACGAATGAAACTTATGACAAACAGGAAGGACTTGAAGCGCACAATCAACCAAGTTTGTGGCGATTTGTTTGCAGAATGCATTGCTGTGGCCAGTGTATCAAACAAGCATGAGCATGCTGATGTTGACGCATTGCTCGCTACCATCATTCGCATCAACAGCGAATTCGTCACGCGCATTTCACATGTAGAACCAGGAATGAAAGCCCACGACTACTTCCAGAAGCTCATCAACGAATTCAACAAGCAGGTTTGCGAGATTGTTGATCAAATCAACAATATCTGTTAACACGAAGTAAAGCGTATGAAGAACTTTTGCAAATGGCTTTTGTACAAACGCCTGGGGTGGAAGGTGAATGTAACCGTTGACCATCCCGATAAATACATTATTTGTTTAGCGCCCCACACCAGCAACTGGGACTTTCTCATCGGTCAATTGTATATGCGGGCGGAGGGACTCCACGTCAACTTCCTGATGAAGAAGGAGTGGTTCTTCTGGCCGTTGGGACCCATGTTTCGCAGAATGGGCGGCATACCCGTATGGCGGAGCAAGCACACCAGCATGACCGACAATCTTGCCGAGCAAGCAAGGCGAGCCAACACGTTCTGCCTGTGCATAACACCCGAAGGAACACGCTCGCTGAACCCTGACTGGAAAAAGGGATTCTATTTTATTGCTCAGAAGGCAGAGATACCCGTTCTGCTCTATGGCGTTGACTATGAGCGCAAGCTCATTGAGTGTACGAAGAGCTTCATCCCATCGGGTGACGTTGAACGAGAGATGCGTGAAATCAAACTATATTTCAAGGACTACAAAGGGCGCAAACCCGAACTGTTCACCATTGGAGACATCGACTGATGAAACAAATCCAGAAGTTAACCCTTACTTTCATAACGTTACTATATCTATCAGTTTTCCAGTCGCTTGCGCAGAAAGATAACGATTGGGGAAAGATTGATTACAAAGGTGAACCTTGGGTAGAGAATGTTTCACACCCCTATGAGATTACACAGGGACTTCACAACCGTCACCTTTCGCTCTGGGCCAGTCACGGCAGATACTACGATCTGACCAAAGGCCGCTGGAAGTGGCAGCGTCCGATTCTGTTCTGTACCACCGAGGACTTGTTCACACCCACCATCGTTGTTCCCTATCTCATCCCGATGCTTGAGAATGCCGGAGCTGTGGTGTTCACTCCGCGTGAACGCGACTGGCAGACAGAGGAGCTGATTATCGACAACGACTCCCATTCACCTTATTATAAAGAGGAGGAATCACGCTACGCATGGACAACGACAAGAGAGCCTGGATTTGCGATGCCTACCTCCTTGCTCACCGATGGTGTCAACCCCTTCACATTAGGCACAGCGCGCAAGGTGAAGACTACCAAGAAGAAGAAACATATAACAACCGTGGCGTATCAGCCCAACTTCCGTGAGGCTGGCCGGTATGCTGTGTATGTGAGCTATCAAACGCTGGAAGGAAGTGTTTCCGATGCAGAATATGTTGTGTATCACAAGGGAATGCCCACTGTCTTTCACGTCAATCAGCAGATGGGTGGTGGCACTTGGGTTTACTTGGGAACATTCGACTTTGAGGCAGGTTCTTCACCCAATAACAGCGTGATGCTTTCCAACGAAAGCCGACAAGACGGCGTGGTCACCACCGAT
>JAFSWU010000015.1 GCA_017444365.1 Prevotella sp. | reverse complement strand
TTGTAGTTCCATGTGGCGAGGTTGCGCGAGGCCTGCAGGCGGTTTTCTGTACGGGCATAGGTGACAGCTCCATTGACTGAGATGCTCAGCCATTTGTTGCAGAAGCTGAGCGACAACGATGGTGTCAGGTTATAGCTGTGCGTCACGTTGCGGTCGGGCGTGTCATCCTTGTCTATATTCACAAAGCCCACCTGATGCCGGTAGCTTCCTCTGAAACTGCCGCTGATGTCCCATCGGTTCAAGCTGTCAAGACCGATGTTGAAGGTGATGCCGCCATTGGTGCTCCAGTTTCCGTCGAAGTTGTCGGGGCGCGTGATGCGGCGTCCCGTGCTCTCCTCATACGTTACGATGTTGCCAATGGAGTTGGTGGTGCGTTGGAAGCTGGCGTTGGTGCCAAAGCTCCAATGGCTCTGCTTCTTGGGAATCTGCATCCCTAAGCTGTCCTCAATCAATACGGGCTTCCGCTGTTTCTGGAAGTTCACGCTGAGGTTGTTGGTAAACGAGGGTTTCAAGCCCGGGTTACCCATCGTGACCGACAGCGGATTGGTGTCATCGTAGATGTCGAGCAACTGGGTGATGCTGGGTTGCGACATATACCCGCGGTACTGCACCCGCAGGTTTGTCTGCTGGTTGAAGCGATAAGTGAGGTTGAGGGTAGGTGAAAGGTTCACAACTGTTCGCACCGTATCGGCGGGCTTGCCCAGATACTGCTGGATATAGTGTGAGCGTTGTGGCTGAATGTTCACACCCACGTTCATGTTGATTTTCTCGCGCACCAACCGCAGTTGCACGTCGGCATTGTGTCCGAACTCCTTACGCTCGGAGTAGCGGCTGAGTCGTGTTGACATATACTCTTCCAAACCGGCAGGCAGGAAACCAAAGTCGCGATAGTCGGCCAGGGCCCACAGAAACTCTTCCTCACTGATTTCAGGCAGGTCGTAGGTGTGGGGATCGTTCTTCTGAAAACTGTAATTATATCGGTAGTTGAGTTGCAGGAACACGCCCTCCTGCCCCACTCTTCTCCGCTCTCCGCCGCCGTTGCCTCTGCGTCTTCGTCGTGGCGCGCTCTCCGACTGCAGTTGCAGGGAGTCCTCAGGCGTTTCTTTCTTCTTGAAGATATAGAGGGGCTCTGTGTAGGTGATGCCTGCCGAGATGCTGAAGCTGTTGGATTCCGATGTTGTATAGCGGTTTGTCTGATAGGTGGAGTCATTGCCGAAGCGGTCCTTTCGCTGCCACAGGTGTACGTGCGAGAGGTTGGCATTCCTGCTGTCGCCGTCACGATAGTTGATGTTCGTGCTGACGGCAACATTGCGCCCCTTGCTGTTCAGCCGGCGATAGAGCTGCAGCTGCGAGCTCAGGTTCTTGTTGTGGCTGGTACTCAGCGATTTGTTCCTACGGCTGTTCACCACGTTGGAGTCCATACCCAGCGTGTGCAGCCCTTCGTCGCTCAGGGGATTGGTGACATACTCATAGGGATTGGCATTGAACGAAGCGGAAGTGGAGCCGTTTCGGTTGTCGTTGGATGAGAAGCTTACATTGGGACGGAACGAGAGGGTTGTCAGCGAGTCGATTTTCCATTGCAGGTTCATGTTTCCCGTCCAGCTTTCGTTGCGCGAATAGCTTTGACTGACGCTATTGGAGAAAGCCCCCCGAGTCTTCACGAAGTTTTCCGCCCCTGTGCGGTTCCAGTTGTCGGCATTGTTATGATTCCATGTCACACGTCCGCTGACCTTCAGGTCATTGTTGTTATCGTAACTGATGTCGAGTGCCCCTGTCTTCTGATGCCGTTGTCCCTGTCCGTTGCCGCGCCCTCGTCCACCCCGTCCCGAGAAGTTGCGGTCGTTGACATTGTTGGCATTCCCCATGAACGTGTAGCGCATTGCGCCGAAGGGCTTCATCGCCGTCAGTCGGATGCCATAGCGGTGGTCGGAGCCGTAGCCGATATCCGGATTGGCCTGTAGCCCCTTACGGGCACTACGCTTGGTGGTGAACTCCAGTACGAAGTCGTCGTTGCCGTCATCTACCCCCGTCAGCCGGCTCAGGTCACTTTTCTCATCGTAGGCCTTCACCTTTTCTATTACGTAGGAAGGCAGGTTCTTCATCACGGCATCATTATTACCTGTCATGAAATCGCGCCCGTCGAGCTTGAATTTCTTCACCTCCTTCCCGTTGATAGTTATCTTGTTGTTCTCGTCGATGACGGCTCCTGGCAGCATCTCAACCAGTGCCTCTATCACCGACCCCTCGGGCACTCGGTAGGCATCGGCATTGTACACCACCGTATCGTCCTTGATGACCATCTTCGGGAGATTGGCCGTGATGACTGCCTCCTGAATATCTACGCTGACCGGTTCCATCTGGATAACGCCCACCTCCAACGCG
This sequence comes from Prevotella sp., assembly GCA_017444365.1. Lineage (GTDB taxonomy): Bacteria > Bacteroidota > Bacteroidia > Bacteroidales > Bacteroidaceae > Prevotella. Next base: position 12,359 of record JAFSWU010000015.1, on the reverse strand, counting down.
CCGCCAGTCTTATTGATGGTACGTGTCTGTTCCTCATAGCCCAGGAATGTCACCTTGAGCCAATAGGTGCCCGACCTCACCTGACGAAACGAAAAGGCACCACCCTCATCGGAGAGTGTTCCTCCGACAAAGGTGGTGTCATTGTTCTTATTACGCCTGGTCGTGATGCGATAGAGCTGCAGCGTGGCTTTCCCCAAAGGATCACCGCTCTCCTTTTCGACCACCCGCCCAACCATCACGTCGCGCTGGGCACACAGGTGTATGCTCATTAGGAGGGCTGTCAGCAGGAGAAGCAATCTTTGGGCCATCGGTTTTCAGGAAATGCAGGTTGTTCTATTTCCTTTGATGGATATCAAGTCCGATGGTTTAATCCACGCAGGCCTTTTTTGTGCCCCGAATGCTTATTCAATTGTATAGGATGCACCAGCCTGTGTCTGGAAGATGACCACGTCGCCCATTTGCAACAGGGATACGCTCTTCCCCTTGGCATCCTTCACCTTGAACTCTCTGCCCTCAGGCTGATACAGCTGGCAGTCCTTGCCGAGCAGACTCTTCACCGTAGCCTTCTGCATGCGCCCTTCTTTCCAAGTGATGCCGATCTCAAAGCCGTTGCGTGCCCGCAGGCCCTGTACACTACCCTCTTTCCACACGTTAGGAATGGCAGGAAGCAATCGGATGTAGTTCTCATGACTCTGCAAGAGCATCTCAGCAATACCAGCGGTGAAACCGAAGTTGCCGTCGATTTGGAACGGCGGATGGGCATCGAACAGGTTCGGATAGACCCTTCCCTTCGGATAGTTGGCACGCTCGCCGTCGTTGGGCAGAAGGTTCAGCAGCGACTGCACGAGCTTGTAGGCGTGGTTACCATCGAGCAGGCGTGCCCACATGTTCAGTTTCCAACCGATGCTCCATCCCGTAGCCTCGTCGCCACGATAGATGAGACTCTGTCGGGCTGCCTTCCACAGATCGGGTGTTGCCGAAGCCGAGATCTGATGACTGGGATACAGGCCATAGAGGTGCGACACGTGACGATGCTGGTCCTTGGGGTCGTCAACATCCTCCATCCACTCCTGCAGCTGACCATACTTGCCAATCTGCATGGGCGGCAGCTGTCTATATACCTGTTCCAGGGAGTCGGCAAAGGGCTTGTCAATGCCCATTTCGCGTGCGGCGGCAACCGTTTGTGTAAGGACATCGCGTGTAATCTGCACGTCCATCGTAGGACTTGCACAAACCGAGGCTCCGCCAGAAAACTCTGAGCCAGGACCATGTTCCGGTGAGACGGAGGGGCAACTCACCAGCCAGCCGTACTTCGGGTGGGGAATGAGGAAGCTCTGCAGGAACTCTGCCGCGCCACGCATGGCCGGATAAGCCTTCCGCAGGAATTCCCTGTCGCGGGTATAGAGCCAGTGTTCCCACAGATGGGTTGTGAGCCACGCTCCTCCCATCGGCCACGCGCCCCAGAAGGGTCCATCGACCATTCCCGTTGAGCGCCAGATGTCCGTATTATGATGAGCCATCCAACCGCGTGCCCCATACATCGTGCGTGCCGTCTCCCGTCCAGTGACACTCAGGTCGTTCACCAGGTCGAAGAGCGGCTCGGCCAACTCCGTCAGGTTACACACCTCAGCGGGCCAGTAGTTCATCTCCGTATTGATATTGATGGTATATTTCCCGTCCCAGGGAGCCAGCAGGTCTTTGTTCCAAAGACCCTGCAAGCCAGCGGCCTGTCCTCCGGGCTGGGAGGAGCTTATGAGCAGGTAGCGGCCGTAGTTGAACATCAGGGAAACCAGCGAGGCATCATTCCCTCCTTCCGAGAACTTCACCACGCGCTGGTCGGTGGGCATATTGTCGAATGTTTCCGTTGTCTCTCCAAACGAGAGCGACACCCGGTCGTAATAATGACGGAATGCTGCCACATGGTCTTTCATCATTTGCTTCCACGGTTTCTTGGTTGCCGTCAGGAAGAGTTCGTCCACCCGTTGGATCTCATTGCCACTCACGTCGTGGTAGTTCACAAAGTTCGTTGCTGCGGCCACCAGGATGATAGCTTCAGTGGCATCGCTCACAACGAGCGTAGAGTCGGTCAGGCTCACCTTTCCGTCGGTCTTCCCCACTCTTGCCTCCGTGCGCATCTTGACCACACCTTTCACCCCCTCGTGGTCGCGTCCCATACCCGTCATCACGAGAGCCTTCGAGGTATGCAACCGCTGAATGTCCACCGGCGACTGGTAGCGCAGACACAACGACAGGCTCTTCTTCTTGCTTGCCGCGATTCTGATGGCCACCACCTTGTCAGCATGCGAGGCTATGACCTCGCGGGTGATGGTGTTCCCGTCGTCCGTTGTCCACCTTGTGCGGGCCACCGCATCCCTCAGGTTCAGTTCTCGCTCATAGCCGTTCATGCCGCTCTTGAGCGATGTGAGTTCCATCATCAGGCTACCCAGCGTCTGATAGGGCATGCCGTTGCGGCCGCTCATGAAGGTGCGGCCCATCAGGTCCTGCGCCTCCTTGTTCTTGCCGGCAAACACCAGTTCCCTCACCTTTCCGAGGTTCTCCAGCGCATGCTCAGCATCATTACGATGTGGACCGCCGCCCCAGAAGGTGCCCTCGTTCAACTGAATCTCCTCCTGGTTGGTTCCTCCATACACCATCGCCCCTAAGAAGCCGTTACCCACAGGCAACGCCTCCACCCATTCGCGGGCGGGCTTTTGATAATATAACCGCTGCGATGCAATGTCGCTACTTTTCGCAGCCGCCTGTGCTACCATACAGCACAACCAAGCCGCAATCAAAAAGATTCCTTTCCTCATTATATTTTTATTTTTAACTGCTTCCCTACCATCCTGACACCAGCAGAGCCTTCCTCACCTCCTTACGTCCAAAACAGAGATGACTGCTCACCGTGCGGTTGTCAAGTCCCATGATGGTAGCCACTTCCTTGGGGGTCTTCCCCTCATGGCGCACCAATTGGTACACACGCTGACGCTGAGGAGCCATCGCGCTGACCACACGCTGCTCGATGCCATCTATCTCATTCACGATTGCCATCTGGTCGGCACGAGCCTCACTTCGTGGAGTCCTCTCATAGAGATAGGCATCTATCTGCTGGCGTTTCTGCCGACGACGCATGTTGTCAATCAGCAAATTCGTTGCCATGCGGTATGCCAGTGGTTCGACTGTTTCTTCAATCACCGTCTCACAGCGCACCAGCATCTGCAGGAACGTGTCTTGGAGAATGTCCTCGGCCAGAGCCTCATCCTTCGTGCGGCAGCAGAGATAGGCCAAAAGCTTGGGTCGCATTGCCTCGTATGTGCTGGCAACAATTTCATAGTGGAGTTTGTTAGCAGTTGTTTTCATCTTCAATCGTAGTAAACCATCAGTTTTTCGATTGCAAAGATAAATGAAAAGCAACAAACTCCTACAAGAATTGTCCCCAAGATGCTCCGCTCCTAACGATGCGGAATCAAAACCAGATAAACCTCTCGTTTACAATAGGTTACATCTTCTCCGAACTTAGTTCGGATTGCTTGGACGAACTCTCCGTCAGCTGTTTCCACTCTGCTGGCGTACACCCTTCCTTCTTGCTGAAGGCCGCATAGAACGTGGTCTTCTTCAGCCCACAGCTCTCGGCGATAGCGAGTGTTGTCAGATGGGCAAACTCCTTATCCAGTGCCTTGCGCTTGAACTCCTCGATGCGATAGTCGTTCACGAAATCGTAGAACGACACATCCGCATACATTGACAACATCTGCGACAGTTTGTTGGGTGAGCACCCAACCGCAGCGGCCACATCGGCCACTCGCAAATCCAGCTGTCGGTAGAGCTTCTGCTGCTCCATCAGCTGACGTACCTGCCCCAGCAGCTGTCTGTTCTCATCTTCCGTTGAGCGTGACCGCTGATACATCGCATTGCGCTTTCTTTCCTCCTCCTCTTGCCGTTTTCTCTCCTCACTCCGCTGATAGTCGGCCACCGACCGCTCTGCCGCCAGTTTCATGTCCAACTGGTGCTTGCGGCGGCGGGCAGCACGATATTTCGCCAGTCGCTTCTTATACGACCACAACAGCACGACGATGATGACCAATGCCACCACAAACAGCACCTCGAACCAGAACAGCGGAGCTGGCTTCACGCTGATGCGATACTCCACGGGCTCCTTGCTTCCTGGCAGATAGATGCGCAGCACATGACTGCCCAGTGAGAGGCCGTCTATCATGATGGGCTGCCGCTCCGAGGCCGCATGCATCTCTGAGTCGTCAATCTGCCACTCCACATATCGGCCCTTCGGGTGTGCGAAGTCCATAATCAGGGGCCTCACGACGATCTGTTCCGTTCCCATATTCCATCCCACTTCCAACAGGCGGTCGGCCGTACAAGCCACGCATTGCCCTGCCGTCAGGAATCGGTCGCCCACACACACTTCCGCCAGCACAACTGGTGTCACAGCAGGCAGGTTGAGCGATGCAAAGGAGGCTGACGAGAGGCGGTAGATGCCGCTACGGGTGGAGAACCAGAAACTGCCGTCATCACCCATCTGCCAGCTCTGGGGATTGCAGAACAGGGAGGATAGCCCCTCCACACGTCCGATATGATAGAATCGCGTAAAAAGCGTGTCGATGCTGAACAGCCCGCGGTCGGTACCAATCCAATAGCGTCCTCCCTGTGGAACCACAAAGGTAACGCTGTTTACATCCAAGTGCTCGGCCAGCGAGAGGCTGTCCCAACGAGTCAGGTCCTCACGACACCGATAGAGCATACGCTCACCGGCAGCCAGAACACCCTTATCCCGCCATTCGCCAAACTTCAGCACGGGCTCACGGTGGAAGAACCCACGGGGGAATCCGCTCTTCTTGACCAGCCGGTCTGTCGGGTCGAAAAGCGCAAGCCCCGACTCCGACGACAGCCACACCTTCCCACTCTTGTCAACGAAAGCATCGGTCAGGATATCGCCTTTCAGTTCCGAGTTACGCTCCGTCAACACATCAACAACCTCCAGGTCGCGGTTGAGCAGCGTTATCTGTGCTGACAATGCCATCAGCAAGGGAGTGCCGTTCTTCCTGTTCAGCACCATCACCCGCATATAGACACCATTATTCAAGGCTGCATCGTGCGGCCGCAGACAGCGTCCCGTCTCCGGCAGTACGGCACAGATGCCGCCATCGTAGGTTGCCAACACGAAGCGGTCGTCAAACCACACGATGCTCATCACGTTGCTGCCGCCCAGCTGTTCCTTTCCGAAGTATCTCACCGTTTGCTGCCGCCTATCGGCCAGGTATAGTCCGTCGCGCGTTCCCACCGCCACGTAGTCACCGTGCAAGCAGAAGCTGCGAACCTGTTCATTGCGGCTATCGAAGTCGCCACAACGGAACGCCTCGGCCAAAGGTCGCTGGCGATAGCTGTGAACCAATCCTTCACGAAAGAACCCGAACCAGTTCACGTCTAACTGTTCGTCGTACCAGAAAGTATATACACTATTCGTAGGAAGAGCGGTGGCCGAACCGTCGCCGCGCTTGTAAGCCGACACCACCCTGTCTTCCGCTATATCATAAACATATGCGCCACCTCCATCGGTTGCCACATACAGGCGTGAAGCCGAAGAAATCAGGTCGAAGACAACCCCTCCTGCTCCTCCGAGAGTCAAGGGACGGGCCTTAACAGCCGGGATGCCGTTCTTCACGTCCAACTGATAGAGCCCTTTTCCCGATGTGCCGAGGTACAGTCGCCCGTGCGACCAGGCTGCACAGCGCAGCCCCGTCTCTGCCACAGCCGCGTCGATGGACAGTCGCTCCACCGACAAGTCGGCTCGAAGCCGATACACCGCATGCTGCGCTACGACCCACACCGCACCGTCAGAGCCCCTGACGAGGTCAAGGACGTTGTTGTCGCGCGACACGATACTGGTTCCCAATGTCAGCTGGTGCGCAGTACCCGTTTTCATGTTCACCCATTTGAGGCCCTCGCTGCCGCCGGCCAACAGCGTGTCGCCGCTCACCGACAGGGCGTTCACCGAACCGCCTACAGCCTCTATCCGTTCTGCGCGCAACTGAGGGAAGCTCACTCGCCAGAGCCCTCGGCGCATGCCCACCGCCATACTGCCGTCGGGCATTTCCACGATGTCGTGAACGAGGTTGTCTCCACGTCGTGCATGGCTGGCAATACTGATCAGCTTCCTTCCGTCGTAGAGCGCAAGGCCGTTGTTTGTTCCTATCCACATATAGCCGCGGCTGTCCTTCACCACCTTGTACACGCAGTCGCCAGGTAGCCCTTCGTCGATGTTCAAGTGGCACAACACATCAGCCGCCGCCGACGTCTGCTGAGCGTATGCGACCAGCAGCATCAACGACAATACAATGAATCTTATGACCCTCATGTGCAACGTAGGATGTAGTTTGTGAGTAATTTGTTCGTCTAATTGACCGCAAAGTTAACAAACATTTTCTAAAGAGCCAAATCTCTTACCCCGAAAAACGTTAACACCTGTTTCATACAATGCCGGCTTCGTGTCCTTCGACAGAATCGCCACCATACATATATGCCGCAACTTCCCCCTCAACTGGTATTTCGAAGCTACTCTTTCGTCATCACTTTTCCGTCTTTGGATTTTCTGCGAAGATAAAAATCAAGCATAAAACGGTACATATGAAACGAACTTTCTGGAATCGGAATCAGGGTTGGCCGTTTTTATCAAGCCTTTAGTTACTGTATCTACATTGCGTGGATGGCTTGTAGCCCGATGAACTCACGGTAAGGTAGATAGAGTATTGGTAACTATATTCCCGTTCTATATTTAATAAGCTCACTTCCTTTCAAGAAAATTGGCCTTCCCTCTGGGTACTTTTTAGTTATAGACCTGCTCTTATAGATTTCTAATGAGTAATTAATACGGTCTGTTGATATGATACGCGCTATGTCAAATGTACCCAAGTTTACTTCTTCATCAAATATATAACAATAGTACCTATCATGATGAGGCGAAGGGTAGCCTTCTTTAATCAAGTCATCTCTTGTTTTCTCTTGATAACTCTTCACCCGAAAAGCCTTAAAGACACCTTCATTATCTCTATCAAATTCGTATAACAAAACAAATTTTGCTTGCTTCAAGACATTATTCCTTTTAATACCACCTTCTACATCTATACCAAGTCGTACGTTGTAGGCATCGTCCACCTTACCGCCTTGCTGTCCGAACATCCATTGTTTCTGATCCTCTCTGAATCCGCCAACCAAGAAAATGGTTTCTGGATAGTTCTCAACATAATGAATCGTAAGCCGATTTTTGGGAATTGAAACACGTGGCTGTGGCTGTACTTCTGGCAATACATTTTGTGGATTTTCTCCCAAGGCACAAGGCTCTACATAGAATGACTGCCTCAGTTGGTACATGACAAAATCATTCTCGTTTCTGATGGCTGCCCTCAATTCCAGTTCCTTCTTCTTGTCTTTCAGTTCAATCTTGTCAGGATTTCGTAGAGCCAACGAAAAATATTGTTGGCTCTCTCTGTTTTCGAAAGGTTGAAACACTTTACCCAACAGCGTCTGGAAATGCTCTTTGATATAGGCATTCGGCTCCACATCTTCATGGGCTGTCATTGCATAGAAAAGGAAGTGTTTCTCCAGCATATCTTGGATTTGCCTGCGGAACATCTTTCTGGCTTTATTGCGCCATTCTACTTTTGAGGAAGCGTTATTCCTTCCATAAAGCGACAACACAAACAAGAAGTTAACATCATAATGTGCCAGCATGAACGTATCCCTGTCAAATAACCTGTTCTCGAATTGTCTGCTCAGATGATATTGTATTTTGTCATTTGTCAGATGAATATCGTCCCTGGCCTCTAACTCATTTTGATGAGCAGAGATAAAGAAGTTGGGAATGATGTTATAGCCTTCAGTCACATCGTTACGCAGTTTTACATGCCTCTCTTGGTCCTTTTCATCTCCATCGTTGAACAAATCCAGATTCCATTGAACAACATTTCTTGCATAGGTATACTGCTTGTAGATGGACTCACTTCCTAACTGGTTTCCTCGCTTATAGTATTTCGAGTCACCAATATAATAGATGTCATCATCGCTATCGTTGTTGGTCAACTGCTGCCATTGGAACATATGGTCAACACGCTTTCCATCTTCTTGATCCAGTAGTTCCTTGGGCAGTTTCTGGTCTCCTGCTATTAGTTCGTCAATGATGGCTTCGAAAACAATATGGAAACTCTTTACCAACAAATACTCTTTCTGATCGACATTCAAATTAATCTGATAGGGCTTCTCAAAGAAAGCATAACACAAATCCCATAATTCTAACGACTTATCAGAGAAGTATTTGTATTTGATCTGGCGCAGACGTGTCTTTCCATAGTCATTCATATAGCGCTTGAACTTGTCACCCTTGATTACTGGAAAATTCACGTTCATCACAACAGAAAATCCGTAGGCAACACGCATGTATTCCAAGATACTATAGAATATCACCAGTAGTTCCTCGTCGAAGTTTACTTTCCGCTTTTTGTTTACGGGGTTCAGATAGACCACGTTCTTCCCATCTACAAATGCCGGTGTTGATGCTATCGTACGTGTCCAGTTTATCTTGTTGTAACCAGCATGCATGTTCTTTGTCACGAACATCACAAACTGCTGATTCTCCTTGTTCCATTGCTGAAGAGCGAGCAACACGTCCAAGAATGTATTCGCCTTGCGACGCTTTGTATGTCCCATCATGGGAGCCTGCTTATGAAGCACTATCGACGGCTGTTTCGTGCGATTCCCCTTTCTGTCATATTCGTGTTCCTTGAAAACGGTGATAGCCCTATACACCCAGACGGACAGGTGATAGATGAACACCCGTTCTGCTTCCGTCAGTTCCTTACATCTATCAGCATCTATCAAATCATGAGGGTCGATATGTCCGAACACCAGTTCCTGTTCACCTTTCTTCTCAAGTAACACCTTGGGCAAGATGAACACGCAGTCGGGTAACTCGGGGTTGAAGTAATAGCCCACGTAACTTACCGATACCTTCTTGTCGGCATCGTGTACTTCCGTTAGGCCCTTCAGCACTTCTGCTACCCTCTCGTAGTCGTACAGGTATTCTTCAATGATGATTCTCATGCTTGGTTGTCTTTCCTATCCCATTGTTGCGCTTGTTCGACATTCCAGCCTTGCTCTCTTGCAAATCCTATGATATTTCCTATATTAGCAACTGTCCACTGTTTATATATTCTATACTTTATGCCGTCAGCAGAAGTGAATAGTTTTGGAGTGTAATTGCGACTGTAACTATCGAGAGGTGTACTTTCTTTTACGATTAGACCTCTATTGGGGATATTGCCAAGCATACTGTCTGGAAAAACTTGTTTTATCTCGTCATAATTTGCCTCAGAGTGTTCTGAAAGATATAACTCCATAATAGACAAGCCTAAATCAGATTTCCCTTTCGGCTCAGAACCATTCAAGGAATAGCGATCAAAGTTATTGCTATCTTTCTCTGGTTCCACAAGATTGGCAGTCTTTTCTATTTTTAAAGCGGTCAGCAGTTCCTTCACCATTTCGCTATTAACAGAACCGTCTTTATTGTAGAACTTGCTGAATGGAAGTTGTTTCTCCTCTGTGTCTTTGAAGATAGAGTCTCCCTCGTCATAGTCTTTGAATACATCGTTCCACAAATAGAATAGCACCTTGCTGACAAAGGTCTCTGCGCTAACCACATTGTTCTGCACTTTGCAAAAGTAGAACCCCAGTTGCTTGTCTTCTGACGACGTAGCTTTGAACACGCGTTCATTAACGATATCCAGGAAACTCGTCCAACTGTAGTTTTCTCCGTCAACCGCTATGATCCACGATTCTTTCTTTGTGTCAATAGGAATATACTTCCACTCCCAACGACGCTTGAAAGCACTATCTATTGGGAACAAGCTCTGGTCACTTGTATTCATTGTAGCCCAGATATAGAGATTAGATGGCAGTATTAGTTTCGTACCATTCAGAACTTCCTGTGGGATATCATCTCGTTTGCTACCTGCCAGTGCTTCTGCCAAATAGGTGGCAAGGTCTGTGTCAGCCTCAACAGGATACTCTGACACACCGTCCTTTCTGTCAAGCAGTTGGAACAGGTCGCCAAATATTTGGGCGCAATTACCGCGATTGATCTCTTCGATAACGAGATACACTTCATCAGTCGATTTCCACGCCTCAATGTATGATCTTGTGAATGCCTGTGGAATAAACTTATAAGTAATCACCTCTTCCCGTTCTCCCGATGCTAAAGTCACTCCCGTAGGCTTCATGGAAGGTTTGTATGTACCCACAAAGGTTGAATAGTCGCTGTCAGGGTGGAACGTTGTGCGAAAGCAAGTCTTTCCCTTCTCATCCACTTCTCGTTTGATGGTATTAGACTTGCCGGTACCAGGGGCACCATAGAAGATTTGCTGGAATGAATACTTTGGGGGAATTGTTACTGTATAGGGGCGTTTGTTGCCTTTAGGCAACTTGCTGAGAAAAGCATTCCGCCTTTCGTCATTGTTCCTATAAGAACGTGGCTCTTGGGCTAATTCAAAAGCCGTAAAATGCAATTCGTCTTGATTGACAATAAAGAATTCATACACAAACCAAGCTGCATTTTCTGGTATTCCCATTGTGAAAGCCATTTTTTTATAGCAATCCTCATTTATGTACTCACCTCTATATGTCATTCGAGGATTGTATTTGATACTCCTTCTTCCCACATGGTAATCGCCGTTAAGCTTCTTTACAACAAGTAAGAGAAAACGCCCACCTTCAACAAGTTTACCATTAACATACACTTTGTCAAAGATACTAGCAATTGAGAAATCGTAATCAGCTCGTTGATTACCACCCTTTCCTAGAGGACAAGAGACATTTTCCAAATCGGGAACAGATTTGTAAACCATGCCAGTAAAGAAATCCGACATGTCTTCAAACCCGAATTTATATCCTTCACCCTGTCCTAATTCTGTTCCCCATGCAGGGGTTCCTCCGCCTGATTCAATGTTTGCATCGAATGCTAAAGAACCTAAGTTTAGTATCATAAGATCTGATTAAATATATGGTTTAACAATATGCCTACCAAATTAACGTCCCAGCCATTTCCAGCTCTTGTTGATAACTGCGAGTAAGATTGACCAGCATAATTTAATTCTCCTGTCTCAAATCCCATGAAGCGGAATTGCTCATCAACAGACATCTTTCTAACAATTTCCAAACCATCTTCTTTTGGAACTTCAATAACGCGCAAACTATTATGTTCTGGTTGAGTAATCGTAATACTCAAAGCGTTGGTTTTAATCTTTTTGTTATACACATCGAAACACAAAGGTTCGTTAACAACAAAAGAATCAATATGGTGTTTCTCTTTAAGATGAGCAATTTGTGCTTGCGTAAGATAAAGATAAGAAGGAGGATTGGCATCTAAGAAATCACCAAATCTCTTTTCTAATTTTAATTTGGGTGGTACGATAGAGAAATCTTCGGGAACACCTCCCAGCATTGCAAACATCCAAATTCTCTCGCGATTCTGCGGTATTCCATAATCACAAGAATTGAGTACTGCATATTGCAGTTCGCCATATCCTAATTCACGAAGTATCTCCTTTATGCGATTTCTTGTTGGCTCAAACTTCTTGGCAGTAAAGCCTTTTACATTTTCCAGAAGAAGATAACGAGGACGTTTCTCCTTTAGAATCCTCATTATCTCATAGAACAATGTTCCTCTTCCATATCTGTCGTCTTCCCCCATTTGCATTCCAGCAGAAGAAAATGGTTGACAAGGGAATCCGCCTGTGAACAAATCAAAATCAGGAAGCTCTTTTGGATCAATTTTCGTTATGTCTCCCCAGTTCTTTATTTTGGGAAAGTTTGCTGCAAGCAGTTCACTCGCAAAAGGGTTAAACTCTGACATTCCTATTACTTTGTAGTTCAAGCCAGAGCGTTTCAATCCAAATGAAGCCCCACCATATCCAGCAAAACCTTCAAAAACTCTTATTACCTCATGTTTGGGTAATTTGTTCAATTTCTTCTTTGACATGAAAAAGCCCTCTCTCCGTTTTGAAAAGGGGGCGTGGCAGAAAATGTGTTTAACCAAGGCCTTGCACAGCCCACATCAGACAACAATCTTACTGTCCACGCCCTTATGAGCGCAAACATCCGAATGCTTGTCCGACTGACGTGTTCGTGAAGTGCAAGTTCTGGTTAATCAGTCAACCAAGGATGTCAGAGACGCTATATTTTTACTTTACTCTTTTCGTGTTCATTTTTATAGTTGTTTGCAAACACCCTGTGCGAACAAGTTAGTATTTGCTTTGATAACTACATACAAAAAACGTGGGTGCTTGCATCTGCCTGTT
>JAFSWU010000083.1 GCA_017444365.1 Prevotella sp. | reverse complement strand
TAGATGAGGTGTAGTTGATGAAGGTCGCAGTCATCGCGTGTGGTGTCGGCTTGTTCTGCGGCATGCTGGTAGCATTCGAGGGCGCGGGGAGCCTCACCCAAGTCGTGATAGCAACGGCCAAGGAGGTAGTGGGCTCGCATGCGCTCCTTGGCAGAGCCGTGGCGGTCGTAGTAGCCGGCGACCACGCGCAGGAGGGTGTCGGAGGGCAGCACGGAGTCGCACTTGTTGAGGGCATCAGCACGGAGCAGTGCGTAGCGCATGCGGAGAGTAGAAGAGGCCTCCCCTCGGGGAGGTTGGGTGGGGGTTAGTATTTGAAGAGCGGAGTCTGGACGGGTGCGCATGAGGGAATCGGCGCGGTCGAGCAGGGCGGAGAGCTCCCGCTCCTCCCGCGTGGTGCAGGAGAAGAGGAGTGTCATCAGGAGGAGGGTGAGCAGATATAAATAAACAGAGTGCCCCCCAAAAGTCTGTCTGTGTACTTTTGGGGGGCACTTCATGAGATGGTTCTCCTTGGATGACTCTCTCATTGAGAGTGTTGTTCTTATTGTTCTGCTGCTCCCTCGGCCTCAGCAGCGGCGGCAGCGGCAGCTTCCTGGGCAGCCTTCTCTGCATCGAAGTATTTCTTGGCCAAGCTATTGTCGGGATCGATGGCGATGAGCTTCTCGAAATAGGGGCGTGCAGCCTGACTGTCGTTGAGTGTAGCCCAAATGATGTAGCCTCCATTACGATAGGCCGTTGCCAGGAAGTTGTTGTCGGTGCGGTCGCGGTCGGTCTTGGGTTCGAGCTCGGCAATCAGATCGTTATAAAGTTTGAGAGCAATCGTATCCATCTCTGCGCCGAAGGTATCGTTGGCTTTCTGGTAGATAGCCCAGCTCTGCAGGGAGGGATACTTCTTCACGGCATCGTCATACACTTGCATGGCATTGGCGTAGTTCTCCTCTGTGTTCTCACCTTTCTTGACCTTGGCCATGTAGATGCCTGCCAGCTTGGTGTATTCGGAGGGCTTCACGTTGGGATTCAGCTCCATGTACTTGCGGCTGTACTCAATGGCCTTGTCCTCGTTGCCCATCTTGGCATAAGTCTCAGAGATGCGCTGGTAGGGGGTGATGTTGGTCTTATCGACCTCGATGGCCTTGTTGAACTTAGCGATGGCCTCGTCGTAGCGTTCCTTGCCGGCAAGGGCCTGTCCGTAGTAGATGAGGTCACCGGAGTTGGTTTCACCTTCCTTCTTCATCAGACGCTCAGCAAAGCTCAGGGCATCGTCGTGCTGATTGAGGGCAACCGAGTTGACAATGCCAAGGCGCAGGAATGCGTTGCTCTCGGGGAACTTCTGAATGCCGAACTTGGCAATCTTCAGGGCCTCGTCCTTCTTGTCAACAGAACCAGCTACCAAGGCGTACTCGGCAAGACGGCCTTCGTCGAGCTTATCCAACTGGGTCTTGGAATAGTAGTCGTAGGCCTTCTCCATGTTGTCGGCATTGAACATGAGGTGTCCCAGTTCTGCATCAACGGGGTATTCGGGATTGGCCTGGCGCAGACGGTTGATGGCATCCTCGGCTCCCTGTGGGTCAACCTTACGATAGACGTTGGCATAGCCAAGATAACCGTTGGGGTTCTTCGGGTCCATATTCATGGCCATCTGGTAGTTGTTGGCAGCCTCGCCACCGTTGTCCTGCATGGTGGCAACGTCGCCTTTCAGAACGTAGGCATTACCGAAGTTCTTGTTGACGGCAATGGCCTGGTCGGCATAGAGAATGGCCGCGTCGTAGCGCTTCACCCCGAAGTAGGTGTAGCCCAGGGCGGTCAGTGCCTCTGCGTTTTTCTTGAACGACTTCTTATAGTCTTTCAGGAGGTTCTTTACTGCGGCGTCATCGTTGGGATTAGCCTCTAACTGTGTCTTGATTGGCTTCAGCATCTCTTTGTAGTCTGCCTGAGCCTGAACATTCATTGCGCAGGCAAAGAGCATGCCTGCAATTACGTATTTAAGAGTTTTCATAATCATCTTTTTAAGTTAATATCCTTGTCAACAATTCTCTATTCATTTTTTTTATTGTTCCTATGGCTTTGACTTATCAATGGTGGGGATTGTTTAATGGATGAAATATTATTTAACTTTTACCTCCTTGATAACAATGTCGCCGCGATAGGGGAGCATGCCCGATTTCAGGACAATGAGCTGGCCGCGCGGACTCGTCACATAGTGAGCGAAGCTGTAGGGCAGGGCACGCTGCGGATCTACCAGGATGCAGTAGATGGTGCGCACAAAAGGATAGCGACCGTCGAGCAGATAGACCTGATAGGGCTTCCAGCTGTTGTATGGTTTCGCCTCGTCGGTCATGGATACCGACATGACGTGGATGTTCTTCTTGAATGTGGTGTTGGTAGAGTCGCGATGGTCGTTGAGCCAGTTTGAACCGATGACACCGATGGCGTTGGGTGTCTCGTGTACGTAGTCTATGACCTCTTTACTGGTCTTGGCAGCAACGATGTTGGGACTGTTGATGGGTTTTCCATCAAGGATGGAATCTACCACATAGTGAAGTGTGGCGGAGTTCTTGTTGTCGAACACCACCTCTATCTCTCCTCTGTTGGAACCTTTCACAATGTCGTTCCAGTTCTTGGCTTCACCGCTGAGGATGCGCTTCACGTCCTTCACTGTGATGCAGGTGTCGTTGTTTGACGTGTTCACAATGAGTGACAGGCCATCGTAGGCAATGGGGAAGCACTCGGGAAGTTGTCTCTTCGTCTTCAAGTAGGAAACTTCGCTGGGCTTGAGGGCGCGAGAGGTGAAGAACAGACACGTCTTCAGTTCCTTGATCTGGTTGAATCCTTCAATCTCATTCGTATAAACCGGCTTCAGATGTGCCTGCGGATACTGGAACTCGAATTGTTCTCTCAACTCTTCGACAATGGGACTGAAACTTTCATCGGCGTAGAAGGTTATCTCGCCGGATGTGCGGGTGTCTGTGCGACCACCCCTGTCTCTCTCCTTGCATGAGGAGAGAAACAGGGATGATATAAAGAGTACTACAAAAATGTAGCTGAGTTTCATTTGCATTTGCTTAACCTAATTTGAAGTTGACAGGCAATGTGAACTTCACACGTACGGCCTGACCGTTCTGCTTACCAGGAGTCCACTTCGGCATGCTCTTGACAACACGCACGGCCTCCTTGTCAAGTGAGGGGTCAACACCACGAATTACATTGACCTGAGTGATTGAACCGTCACGCTCTACGACGAACTGAACGATAACCTTACCCTGGATACCATTCTCCTGCGCAATGGTAGGATAGTTGATATGGTCCCTCAGATACTGATTGAGGTTTCCGGGGAACTGGGGCTGCTGTTCTACGACGTCGAAGATCTTCTGAGCCACTTCCTTCTTCTCCTCAGACTCGTTGGTGTTCACGGCAATGTCGTTACGGATGGCCACGTCGGTACGGTCTTTGGTACCTTCCTGGTCCTTCACACCTACGGCAACTTTCTCGTCGAGGTCGGCCTGGTCTTTCACCTGGTTCTCCTCGTTCACGAGTTCGTCCTTCTTAATCTCAGGAGCAGTGAACTTCTGTGTCTCACGTACTTGTTCAACTACTTTCTTAACTTCAACCTTAGCCTTGATGATTTTCTCTTCTTTCTTCTCTTGCTTGGCTTGTTCCTGCAGCTTCGAGAGCTCCAGCTGATCCATGTAGGCCTGACGCTCTTCGGCAGCCTTGTCAGCCTGAATCTTTGCAACCAATCCAAGTCCAATGAGCAGTGCAGTACTGAGCAGAATCACCAGGGCCCATATGTTTCGCTTGGAAGTCTCCATACGAAGCTTGTAAGCTCCGTAGTCCTGGTTCTTTCCTGCGAAAACCATGTCGACCCATTTCGGATCATATAAATCAATCTTTGCCATTTCTTTTCAGTTTAATTGATTAGACGTGGATTACATTTTCACACCTTTTTCTTCGAGGAGTTTCGTGTCATCGGGTGTGATCTTGTCAATCACGTATGTTCCAATGTTCAGAATCTGCATCTCATCGAGAATATCCATCATGTTCTTGTAAGACGAGTTGTCAGTCGGCTTGATGACGATGGTCAACGTTGAAACCTTGCCTTGCTTGGTCTCACCCTTCTTGATCTTGTTCAGTTCTTTCGAGAAGGTACTGTCGTTATACATCTGAGGGTTGGCAGCACGGTCGCGCTTCAACTGCTCGACAGCCAGGATGATCTGGTTGACAGGGCGTGTACCATCACCAATCACGTGGTTACGGAGCACGTCGCGGATACCCTTGTCTCCCCAAGTGGTCTCGGTGAGGTCGTGGGCTGTTCCGTCGTTGTCGTATTCCACGTAGTAAAGCTTGTCGTCGGCCGTCACATATACAGTCACGGTCTGCGAAGCTTTGGCCTCGTTCTTCTGATCTTCCTGCTGGTTCTCGTCGTTACTCGGCATCGTCAGCTCCATGGTGCTCGGTTTGCTCAGTGACGTACAGAGCATGAAGAACGTAATGAGAAGCATGAGCATATCAACCATCGGGGTGAAGTCCACTCTGACGGTCATCTTCTTCTGTTTGCTTTCTTTTTTCTTTGCCATATTATCTGCCTCCCTTAGTCGTTACTTCTCTAATGTACTCACCTGCTCCAGCAGACTTGCCTGCATCGAGCTGAGAAATCATGTAGTAGTGGCTCTCGTCCATGTCCTGCAACTCGCTCATCACGAGCTTCACGGTCTTGTACGGAGTCTTGGCATCGGCCTTCAGCGCGATGCGGATGTCCTGGTTAGCTGTACGGGCTGAATTGACCCAACGCTGGAACTGGCTCATGCCGCCGTCGATACTGTCAAGGGGAATACCCTTTTCAACAATAATCTTGTTGCGCTGCTGACTGTTCATGCTCAAATAGACTGACAATTCGTCCATGGGGACACCGAACATGGCCTCGGTCTTGAAAGTCTCTCTCTGTTTGGGAGTGAGGCTCACGCCAAAGTCGCTGGCCATCATGTCAAGGGCTTCGCCCAGGTCGTCCGTCTTGTCAATACTCAAAAACACCTGGCCGTCACCGGTAGGATTACCGGCTTTGTCCAACTTGGGACTCACCAGGATGGTCAGGACGCCGTTCTCAGGCACCTTAATCTCGGAGATAGACCCTGGCACCATGACCTTCACTGGCTCATTCTTGACGAATGTAGAAGTCAGCATGAAGAAGGTCAAAAGCAGTGTCATCACGTCCGACATAGGTGTCATGTCGATCCAGACGTCACTCTTCTTAATCTTTATTTTACCCATAGTGATAAACGTATTAAAGGGTTAGTAAAGATTAAGCCTCTTCTGTGTGGGTTGCTTCGTATGTCTGAGCGATTGAATAACCAACCTCGTCGAGTGCAAAGGTCAACTTGTCAACCTTGTTTGTGTAGTAGTTGTAAGAAACAACGGCGCACCATGACGTACCGATACCGAAGGCTGTGTTGATAAGAGCCTCAGAAATACCAGCAGACAGAGCAGCGGAGTCAGCACCACCACCAGCAGACAGAGCCGAGAATGAACGAATCATACCTACAACCGTACCAAGAAGACCGGTCAGCGTACCCAGTGTAACGATGGTAGCAATCAGCGGGAGGTTCATGGTCAGTGTGGGCATCTCAAGCTGTGAAGCCTCTTCGTGAGCCTGCTGAATCTTGGCGATCTTCTGAGCCTTCTTGATGCCAGCGGTAGCTTCCATCTCCTTGTAAGCACGCAGAGAAGCACCTACTACGTTAGCAACAGAACCTTTCTGATTGTCGCAGAGTGCCTGAGCCTTGTTGAAGTCGTTGGCATTCAGGGCAGCCTTGATCTCAGCAACGAACTTGGGCAGAGAACCCTTACCGAAAGCAACCTTCATAGCGAGGTAGCGCTCAATAGACATAGCGAGTACGGTGAGCAGCAGAGAGTGGATGACAGGCACGATGATACCACCCTTGAAGATGGTTCCCCATACGTCGATAGGCTGCTCCTTGGTAGCGTCAGCGAAGTGACCTTCCCAACCGAACCATGTGAAGAATGCAGTGAATGCTACAGCTACGCAGACCAAGATGATCAAGAATGCGTTTCTAACTCCAGTGAAGCCCTGTTTCTTAGCTGCAGGGCTGGCTTTTTTTTGTGTAGTTGCCATAATTTGATTTTTAAAAATTAAAGATATTAATGAATTTAAGATGTAAGATACAAAAGTTTCAACACGCAAAGATAACAAAATAAAGCTAATCCAAAAGCTAATTAAGAAGATTTAACGGAATATTTACGCAAAATCTTTTGTGCAAACGTATTCTCCCGATGTCTGACTCCTTGTTATCTCAGTTTGGCAAGTGCTTCCTTGATGCGTCGCATGGCCTCGCGGATGTTGTCATCGCTCGTGGCGTAGCTCATGCGGAAGCATTCCGAATCACCGAAGGCGTCTCCTCCGACAGTAGCCACATGACCTTTCTCCAATAAGTACATGGCAAGGTCTGTCGAGTTGTTGACGGTGGTCTCACCGTCGCTCTTGCCATAGAAGCTGCTGCACTTGGGGAACAGGTAGAAGGCCCCTTCCGGCGTGTTCACTTCCAGTCCGGGAATCTCCTTGGCCAGACTGACAATGAGGTTGCGGCGGTTCTCAAATGCCTGACGCATCATTTCTACACACTCCTGTGAGGTGTTGTAGGCAGCCTCGGCAGCTTTCTGGCTCACGGAACACGGTCCGCTGGTGTATTGCCCCTGTAGCTTGTTGCATCCCTTGACAATCCATTCGGGTGCGGCAATGTAGCCGATGCGCCAGCCGGTCATGGCGTATGCCTTTGATACGCCGTTGACAATGATGGCACGCTCTTTCATGCCCGCAAACTGTGCGATGCTTTCGTGTTTGCCGATGTAGTTGATGTGCTCATATATTTCGTCAGCCAAGACATACAGGTCAGGATGGCGCAGGATGACCTCGGCGAGTCCCTTCAGCTCTTCCTTGGAATAGACACTTCCTGTCGGATTGCTCGGTGAGCAGAGGATGAGCATGCGGGTCTTGGGAGTGATGGCTGCCTCCAGTTGGGCGGGTGTCATCTTGAAGTTCTGTTCGAAACCGGCATTCACGATGACGGGCTCGCCGCCAGCCAGCTTCACCATCTGTGGATAGCTCACCCAATAGGGGGCGGGGATGATGACCTCCTCGCCGTCGTTCACCAGTGCCATGATGGTATTGCAGACACTTTGCTTGGCTCCGTTGCTGACAAGAATCTCGTTCGTGGTGTATTCCAGACCGTTCTCACGCTTCAGCTTGTTGACGATTGCCTTGCGCAATTCGGGGTAACCTGGTACGGGAGAGTAGCGCGACCAGTTGTCATCTACCGCCTGCTTGGCTGCTTCCTTGATGTGGTCGGGGGTGTTGAAATCGGGTTCACCCACGCTCATGTTAATCACATCAATTCCTTGAGCTTTCATCTCACTGCTTTTCTGAGACATTGCCAGTGTTGCTGACGGTGCCAGCCTGTTCAAACGGTCGGATAATTGTGCCATATTCTTTCTAAATGTTTGTTTTAGGCTGCAAAATTAATCATTTTATTCGTTTCTTGGAAATATTGTGCCACATTATTTCCTCCTTCCCCCGTTTTTTCTTTCATTCATACACAAAACGGGTGTGCCGCAGTCGGCACACCCGTCATTATGTTCTCCTACCTTATTATATTATAGAGCTTGCCTTTTTGCATCTTTAACGGGGAAAACGAACAATAATTGAAAGAAAATGCTTATATTTGCAGCCAAAAGGCTGCGAGGAGGGACTACGCCTAAGCTGCTCGTCGGCAAAGGAGATGCTTGCCAAAGCCAGAAATTGAGCGAGCTCGATAGCGTTCAGTTTGTACAGTCCTTGCGCCATAATTCTAATTATAACGCTTATGAGTATCCAAATGATGCATCAGACGATTGCCGACTACTTCAAGACGCAGCCCGTCGTGAAGGCATGGGTCTTCGGTTCCTATTCGCGCAACGAACAGAGGCCATGGAGCGATATCGACATCCTTGTGCAATACGACCGCAGTCGTCCCATCGGTCTAATGAAAATCGCTGGCATGAAGGTGGATCTCGAAGATCTGTTGAACTGCGAGGTTGACCTTGTGGAGGAAGGCACGCTCCGTCCGTGGGCTGTGGAAAGCGTAAACCGTGACAAAAAACTGATTTATGAGAGAGCATAGCAGAGATCGCGGGCGACTGGAGGACATTCTGAAGTACGCCCAAAACGTAGAACAGATTGTCAGTGGCGTCACCTACGAGCAGTTCGTGGCCGACATCCGCATTTACTACTCCGTGATGAAGAACGTGGAAGTCATCGGCGAGGCCGCCAACATGCTAACCCGCCATTTTCGCGAGACCCATACAGAACTGCCGTGGCGACTTATCGTCAGCATGCGTAACGTGCTGGTTCACGGTTACGCGCAGGTCTCTGACTCCGACCTCTGGCAGACAGCTACTAACGACATTCAGCCCCTGTCTCGACAGGTGCAGCATTACCTCGATGACATCGACTGGGAGAAGTGGGCGCAGGGCGAAAACCCCTATACCGAAATCGACAATGCTGCCTACAAGCAGGCTGTCGAGTCTGCCCGTCGCATGAAGGCCAAGAACTATGCTGTTGAAGACATTGCCGATATTACCGGCCTCACCGTCGATGAAATCGAGGAGCTGAAATAACTAACGAAGACAAAATCAACAAATGAAGCGGATAGACCTGCACACTGGCAGGGCTATCCGCTTTTTCAATCAAAGAGACAACGAGTGGGCGCAGGATGTTCAAGCCGCGCTGCGGCTGTTTGCTCAGGTTACGGATTTGAGGGCGGGATGCTTTGTACGGTTACAAATGCTGTCATGCCTGCTGCCAGATGCGGGTGCGGCTGCAGCGTGGCCATGCCATTGTCGTCAACCGGACCGACGGCTGAAATCGTAGCGGGATGCTGTTCTGAGGGGAATGCAACGGTAGAGACGGTGAGATTGGCTCCATTCCAATAGTTCGGCACTTCATTTTCAAGTACATCAAAACCCACCTTCAGATGCTCTATATCCACTATCGAGAAAAGGGCTTCGCCAGGCTGGGCCATACCATAGAGCGTGTTCTGTATTTTGATGACAGCTCCAGAGATAGGAGCGGTAATGGTACAATAGGTCAGTTCATGTTCCAGTTCGTGCAACTCGGCCATCGCTTCGTTGTAATATGTGGCTTTGCAAAAAGGAAGCAGGATTTTCTTTTCCCTTTCTTTTTGTCAAGCAAAACGGACGAATCAAGCAAAACTGTCAGTACTAGGCGGGTTGGTACTGACAGTTCCAAGTTTTAAATACTTGCTGGTACTGAGAATTCCACTCAGTGGTACTCCCAGTACCACGGGCAGGTAACAAGGCTACCGCTTAGTGGAAGCGGGGCTGTAGATTTTTACCATTACTTTCTTGACACTTCCGTCGCTCATGCGTAGGATGTTCAAGCCGTGCTGCGGCTGCGACTGACGGATTCCGCCAAGCGAGTAGGAATGCTCGATGGTGCCGTTGTCTGTCATAAACTCAGCACGCTCGACAGCTGTGGGTTCCATCTCCTCTATGTCGAGGAAATTCTTCCAAGACTCTGTCGCATGATACAGCACTTTTGTCCCTGCGGGAACAGTCAGCTTTCCCTGTTGGTAAGTTTCTGCGGAAAAGACATCATCGTTAATAATAAACGGCACCTCTATCAGCGATGTCACATCAAAAAGATTTGTACAATTCGAGAACGCATACTCCCCAATGGTTGTCACACTGTTGCCGATGGTAATAGAGGCCAGGCTGCTGCAGTCCCAGAACGCATAGTCTCCGATAGTTGCCACACTATTGGGGATGTTGATGGAGGTCAGGCCGCTGCAATAGATAAATGCATAGTTTCCGATAGTTGCCACGCTGTTTGGGATGTCGATGGAGGTCAGAGCGAGGCAGTCACAGAACGCACCAACACCGATGCTTGTCACGCTATTGGGAATATCAATAGAGGTCAGAGCGAGGCAGCCATTAAACGTACCTTCTCCGATACTTGTCATGTTATTGGGGATGGTGACGGAGGTTAAGCTACTGCATTCTTGGAACGCATAGTCTCCAATGCTCATCACGCTGTTGGGGATGTCGATGGAGGTCAGACCATGGCAATAACTAAATGCCTTTTTTTCTATACTTGTCACGCTGCTGGGAATGGTGACGGAAATCAGGCTGCTACAGTTATAGAACGCATAGTCTCCAATGCTTGTCACGCTGTTGGGGATGGTGATGGAGGTCAGCCCGTTGCAACCAGAGAAAACTCCACTCCCAATGCTTGTCACGCTATTCGGGATGGTGACAGAAGTCAGGCTGCTGCAGTTTAGGAACGCACCAACACCGATGCTTGTCACGCTGTTGGGGATGGTGATGGAGGTAAGACCAGTACAATCATAAAAAGCATAATTTCCGATGCTCGTCACGCTGTTGGGGATGGTAATGGAGGTCAGTCCGTTACATCCAAAGAACGCATAGTTTCCTATGCTTGTCACCTCCTCGCCTAAGATATATTCCGCTACTTGCAAACCAAAGATATCCTTAAGGCTAGAGGAAGTAGAAAAGTCGTTTTTAGAAACGACAGCGTTGCAATTCAGTGTGACAGAGGTTAGACCGTTGCAAAAAGGGAACGCAGAGTTTCCAATGCTCGTCACGCTGTTGGGGATGGTGATAGAGGTCAGTACGTTGCAGCCATAGAACGCATAGTTTCCTATGCTTGTCACGCTGTTGGGGATGTTGACAGAGGTCAGACCGCTACAGTTCTGAAACGCATAGTTTCCTATGCTTGCCACGCTGTTGGGGATGGTGACGGAGACCAGGGAGGAGCGGTTCCGGAACGCACCAACACCGATGCTTGTCACGCTGTAAGTTATCTCATTATAGGTAATAAAAGAGGGAATGACGACATTACCTGTGTAGTTGCCGCTTGTCACAATGGCATTCTCTCCATTAAGATTATAGTAGATACCATCCACTTCGCAGTCGTAGGCAAAGGAGGTGAGTCCTGCCATGCAGAAGAGCATGGAAAGGATGACTCGTTGATAGAAATGTTTCATAAAAAGTGGAAAATAAAAAAGGCGGAACTGCTCTTTTGCCTTTCCGCTCTGTGGGTTACCGCCAAGTGACCTTGCATATAGAAAAGCGCGAACAATTCACGCCCCAAAGGACGTGAACCTTCATCACCTGTTCTCATATGCAAAAATTGGCGGTATTCACAGAACGAGAACAAGGACTCGAAGTCCAAGTTTTATCAAGATGTCTTTGAGCAGAAACGCCGAGTGAATAGATTGTTGTTTGTTTTCTCTATGGGATGACGAGGCGGAGCCTGGTCTGTCCCCTTGCGTTTCCTTTCGTTTTGTTACTTTCTGTTTCTTGTTATGGGTTTAAAGGGTTTGACAAATATGTTTCCGCAAAAATACAAATAATTCTGAATTCGGCCAAGTCTGTAGAGGGAAAAGTTGGTTATTTCAGGTGGAGCGTGTGCCCCATGCGCTCTTGCTTGGTCTTCAAATAGCGGTAGTCATAGGGGGTTGGAGTGATCTCGATGGGTACGTTCTCCACGATTTCCAGCCCATAGGCCTCCAGTCCGACACGTTTCGTGGGGTTGTTGGTCATCAGTCGCATCTTGTGTACACCGAGGTGGCGTAGCATCTGTGCACCGCAACCGTAGTCGCGCTCGTCGGGTTTGAAGCCCAGATGGACATTGGCTTCCACCGTGTCCATGCCCTCCTCCTGCAGCTTGTAGGCCGCAATCTTGTTCATCAGTCCGATACCGCGTCCTTCTTGCTGCATGTATATCAGTGCGCCTTTGCCTTCCTTCTCGATCATCTGCATGGAACGATGCAGCTGTTCGCCACAGTCGCAGCGCATGGAGCCCAGGATGTCGCCTGTGGCGCACGACGAATGGACGCGCACCAAGATGGGCTCGTTCTCTTTCCACTCGCCCTTGATGAGTGCCATGTGCTCCAGTCCGTTGCTCTTCTGGCGGAAAGGTATGAGCTTGAAATGGCCGTATTGTGTGGGCATGTCTGCCTCGGAGCCGACTTCAATCAAGGACTCACGGCGCAGGCGGTAGGCTATCATGTCTTTGATGGTGATGATCTTCAGTCCCCATTGCTTGGCCATCTGCTGTAGCTCGGGCATGCGGGCCATCGTGCCATCGTCGTTCATGATCTCCATCAGCGCAGCTGCGGGATATAATCCGGTCAACTTGCAGAGATCTACAGCTGCCTCGGTGTGTCCGCTTCGGCGCAGCACGCCATTGTCCTGGGCATAGAGCGGGTTGATGTGGCCGGGGCGTCCGAAGGTCTTGGGGGTGCTTGCGGGGTCGGCCAGTGCCCGGATGGTGGCGGCGCGGTCGTGTGCAGAGACACCAGTGGTGCAGCCTTCCAACTTGTCAACGGTGACGGTGAATGGCGTTCCCAGCACGGATGTGTTGTCGCTAACCTGATGAGGCAGATCCAACTCCTCGCAACGGCTGAGCGTGATGGGAGCGCAGAGCACCCCACGCGCATTCTTCAGCATGAAGTTGACATCCTCGGGCGTAATCTTTTCAGCCGCGATGATGAGGTCGCCTTCGTTCTCACGGTCCTCATCGTCAACGACAATCACGAATTTACCGTTCTTAAAGTCAACAAGTGCCTCTTCTACCGGGGAAATCTTTATTTCTTGTTCCATATATTTATCAGTTCTTTTTATCCAATCTTTTTGTCCTCTCACATGTCGCCAATCCGCTGGATGATTTTCTCATTGGTCTGCTTGATCACACGTAGGTCGTGGAGCAGGCGCAGTCGGAATATCCACATTCGAATATAGAGCACGGCTCCCAGTGGCACGAGAATGGCGGCAATCACGTTGAGCCATTGGCGGTCGAAAGGACGGGTATGTGCTTTTTCCGACACGATGGGGTAGTGGTTGATCTCGGTGAGGATCACCTTGTCGCGTGTGTTGCCCAAGTCTTCTATCACATTCTCCAACTCACCTGCTATGCGCTCTATCTCATTGTCGATCTCAAACTTGAAGAACACCTTAATTATATTAGGTGCAGAGATGAGCCGATGGGTGTGTGAGTATTCGGTGACCTCTTCGCTGATGCGTTGCAGTTCCTTGGCATCTTCCTGATAGCTGGGGTCGTTGATGATGACTTCCTTTCCGCTGATATGTCGCTTCAGGCGCAGGCCGAGCAGTTTCATGAAGAAATTGCGGTAGAGATCCATGTTGAAGACGACGGAGTCGTTGTTGGCTTTGTACGTGACGAAGACGGCAATGGGGGTCAGCACAACGGTGGCAAGGCTCTTGCCAAACCACACTGTCCATTCTCCGATTCGCGACATGCGGTAGCCCGTGTTGTCGAGAATATAGAAGATGATGAACACGATGACAGAGATGAGTACGGGGAAACCAAGTCCACCCTTACGGATAATGGCACCTAATGGCGCGCCGATAAAGAAGAAGATGATGCACGACAATGCAAGCGTGAACTTGTTGAAGGCTTCGATCTGATGCTGACGAATCGTGCGGTCGGCATCGTCCATCATCATGCTCTTGAAGTTGTAGTCGCTCAGTGCCGACTGTATGCGTGACTTGGCAAAGTTCACCACTCTCACCTTCTCTTCATCTTTCAGTTTGCTGAAAGCTGTGTCCACGTTGTATTTCACCTCTGTTGCGCGTTGTGCTACGAGGGTGGAATCTTTGGGAGAAACCTTTCTTACATGGTAGTACATCTCTGCGGATGTGGTATATAACGAGCGTCCCACGCTGTCATAGTATATCACTAATGAGTCCATGTCGTGACTGATCTTCTTCAGACTCTTGGCGCGGGCGTTGTTTGAAAGTGAGG
Source organism: Prevotella sp. (assembly GCA_017444365.1). GTDB lineage: Bacteria > Bacteroidota > Bacteroidia > Bacteroidales > Bacteroidaceae > Prevotella. Next base: position 8,374 of record JAFSWU010000083.1, on the reverse strand, counting down.
AGGCGTCGGTCATACTGAATCCTCCATCGAATGGGATGACAATCTTCTTGGCGATGAATGTCTCGCGCCGGTAGGGGACGGAAGCATTCCCTGCCAGTTCCTGTGCCTGCATGTTCTCGAACCACTCTCCGCTCCATAGGGTCAGCACGATATGCTTCTTCTCGGCAGTGGATTGCAGCATGCCCGAGTCGGCCAGGATAATCTGCTGGTCTTCGTAGCTTCCGTTCATGCGGTAGATCATGATTCCATAGAGCATGCCCGTGTCTAAGTTCTTCTTCTGAACATAGAGGTTGCAGTTGGGGATGCCGTCGTAGAATCGGCCTTCGGGGATTTCCAGCTCCGGACTTTTCTGCTTCATCGAGATCAGCAGCTGTGCCATCTTCATGTTGGCTTGGGGACCGATATCGTTCTGGAAGAAGAACGAGGCTATGCTGATGAAGATGGTGATGAAGATGAGTGGTCGGAATGCCTGCATAAGGGATATGCCGGCAGCCTTGATGGCGGTCAGCTCACTGCTTTCACCCAGGTTGCCGAAGGTGATGAGTGCTGAAAGAAGGATGGCGAGCGGCAGGGCCTGGGGCACCAGCATGATGCCCATATACCAAAAGAACTGTGCCATGATGTCCATGGTGAGTCCTTTGCCAATGAGCTCGTCGATGTATCGCCACAGGAACTGCATCATCAGTACAAACTGACAGATGAAGAAGGTGCCTACAAAGAGTAGTGCGAACTGCTTGGCGATAAAGATGTCTAACTTCTTAATGCGCAGCATATTGCGTATGATGTTCGCCGATATAGGCGTAACAGGTTAATCAATGTCGAGGGGAAGATCCATGACCGGCAGCTGACGGTCGATGACTGCGTTGAAGGCCACGATGGTCTCACTGCGCGACAGTCCCAGCGGCTGCAACTTGTCGTGGATGATGTTGAGCAGGTGGTGATTGTTGATGGCATAGATCTTGATGAACATGTCGTAGCCACCTGTGGTATAGTGGCATTCAACCACCTCGGGGATTTTGCGCAGGGCCTCAACTACCTGGTCGAAGCTTGAGGGGTCTTTCAGGTAGAGACCGATATAAGCGCATGTCTCATAACCTATTTTCTCTGGGTCAATGATGAATTGTGAACCTTTCAGAACCCCCAGACTTGTCAGTTTCTGAATACGCTGGTGGATGGCTGCACCGCTGACATTGCAGGCGCGAGCAACCTCAAGGAAGGGGACGCGAGCATCGTCCGCAATCATTTTGAGGATTTTCTTGTCTAATGAATCTAATTGATGATGTGCCATTTTTATGCAATTTGTGTGCAAAGGTACTACAAATTATTTGGATTGGCAATAAATGATGCGTAAAAAGTGATAATCCGTCAGCGTTATTTGTTCTCTTGCTTAGGTGTGGGTGTTGTCTTCTGTGTGGCAGAATAGCTGACGCTGTAGGCACCAGCGGTGCGAAGTGCCTGTTTCACCTGGTTGATGATACCCATCGGGGTCTTTCTGTCGGCCTTCAGTACTACGGTCATCTGTTCGCGGTCTTCGCTCGACATGGCTTTCCGCTCCGCTTCTATATATTTCCCGATGTCGGCCACTGTTCCAATCTTTTCTCCCAATTGCAGTTGTCCCTCCTTATTTATATATATGTACACGAGACCTCCCTTATGGATGTTCTGTGTCAGTTCTGTTCCCTCGGGTATGTGGGTGGTCAGCTGCGGTGTCACCTTGCGCATGTGGGTGACAATCATGAAGAAGAACAGGACGGTGAAGATGAGGTCGGGCAGTGAGGCTGTATTGAGCGAGGGAACACTGCGCCGCTTATGTCTGTGGATTCTGATCATTGCAGACCTCCTTTCTGCAGGGCCTCCATGTCGTTGTCAAGTTGCTCTTCCGTAGATTGCCCATTCTGTGCCGTTGTGTTATAGTGCTCAGCGATGCGTTGTGGAAGGGCCTCGCGGATGGTCATCTGCTGGTCGTAATCCAGTTGTGAGAAGGAATGCTTATACTGCTTCAATGCCATTTTGTTGCGGGCACTTCGATAGGCGGAAACAATGGTGTTCTGCATATTGAAGTACGACTCGTAGGTGGCTTTGGGATCGGTTTCAACGGTCAGCAGATGGTCTTTGCCGACACGCATGACAAATTCTTCCACCTTGGGCTGAAGTGCTCTGGGTGTTGTGGGGTTCCCGTCAACGCTCAATTGGCTGTTGGCATCAATCCTCAGCTCCATCACGCGGTCTCTGTTCACCTCGGTGGGTGGTGTTTGTTCTTGCTTGTCGGTGGGTGGCAGCTGGCGAGCCAGTCCCTTGTCGGTGTCGAGTGAAGAGACGACGAGGAAGAAAATCAACAGCATAAACGAAATGTCTGCCGTTGATGTGGTGTTCAGGGCAGGCACATTACGCTCTTGTCTTCTTCTTATGGTCATATTTGATTTTTCCTAATATGACGGCTATGCTTGCCGTAACCATCAGAATGATAATGGTATAGACGAACATGCCCGACAGACGAATCCACAATTTGTCCGTGAAGACCTCCCCGTTGATCTTAACGGGAGCATCGCTGCTGAGGGCGCAGGTCAGTGCCAGTATGGCAAGCAGCGTGCCGAATACGCAATAGGAGAGTTTCTTAACGGGAATACGATTGATGGTCTTGCCTGTCTTTCCGCGCATACGCAATGTGTGCCACACTGACCAACAGGTCAGCGCCACCATTGCCACGGTCATTATCTCAGTTGTCCAGAGCAGTACGTCAATCATTGTTCACGATTTTCCTTATGGGCTGTCAGCGCATCCATCAGCATGATGCCGGCTTCCTCCATTTGCGACACAAGCAGGTCGATGCGCGTAAGAATATAGTTGTAGAAGAGCTGCAGGATCAAGGCAACAATGATGCCGAAGATGGTTGTAATCAGTGCCACTTTCATACCCTCGGCTACAATGGAGGCGTTCAGGTCACCAGCCATCTGAATATTATCGAAAGCCATCACCATGCCGATGACCGTTCCCAAGAATCCCAGCGAGGGGGCCATCGCGATGCACAGCGTAATCCATGAGCAACCTTTCTCTAAATGGGCGGCTTGAACAGCGCCATAGGAGGCGATGGAACGCTCGATGTTCTCTACTTTCTCATTGAGACGAAGCAACCCTTGGTAGCAGATGGAGGCTACGGGGCCGCGCGTTTCACGGCATTGTTGCTTGGCACCCTCAATGTCGCCACTCTCTATCTTCGCGTCTATCTGCTCCATGAACTTCTGCACATTGATTTCCGAGAGCGTGAGATAGATAATGCGCTCTATGCAGAATGCCAGGCCGATGATGAGTGTCAGCGCAACAAGCGACATGAAAGCGGGGTTGCCTTCAATGAACTTTGTCTTCAGCACCTGTTGCAGTCCCTCGTCCTCCATGAGCGGTTCTGCCAAGTCAAGCCCACCCTGGGCGAATGCCACGGTGCAGAAACACAAAAAAAGAATGGTGATGATAGAAATGCGCATAATAATATCTTAAAAAAGCGGAGAGAACAGGATTCGAACCTGCGAACCGGTTTTGCCGGTTACACGCTTTCCAGGCGTGCCTCTTCAACCACTCGAGCACCTCTCCTTTTTCAAAGCGACTGCAAAGTTATATCTTTTCTTTCAAACAAAGTGCATTCTCCACCAGAATTTATAATTCTTTAAGAATTTGTCGTTATTCCTCGTTGATGAGATACGGAACAACGTACCCTTGGATTCCGTAGCCACGGAACTCGCCGTTGATGAACGATACGCGCCAGGGGTGGTAGGCTTTCAGGGCTTCTTCCATCTCCAATGCCAAGCGGGGGTTGTCAGCGGGTTTATGCACCTTCACCTCGCACTCGACGAGATGGCCCTGTGCATCGACGCGGGCTTTCTTGATCTGGAAAACGATTCTCTCGACATCAGCCAGCTCCGGATACTGCTCAATGTGCAGGGGGAATATCTTGCGCAGGTCTTGACCTTTCTTCTCATTCTTTCCATTCTTGTCGAATAGGGGACGTGAATAGAAGTCTTCGAAGGAGAATCCATCCACCATGTAGTTCTGAAAGTCCTTTGTGGCGCAGACCTTGCCCTGCTTCACGGTGACGAACCGCTCGTTCTCGTAGTTTCTGTCAAAGCCCGAGTGCTGGTAGTAGATCACTTTCCCCTTTCCCAGGCGTAGGTCTCCATCCACCCACTTGGCCACGATGCGCTTTCCCTTGATGTATTTCTTGAACAGCCGGCGCATGACATCTGAGGGCAGGCTTTTCGTCAGGCTCTCCTTATCTTTGTATATTTCGTAGGTGATGCTGTCTAAGCAGAGCTGTTCCTCCTGAACACTCCAGTGGGCTGTGTAGCCCGACCAGTTGGAAGTCACTATTCCACGTTCTTGGGGCAGTGCGGCTTTCAGTTCGCGGCTAATCACGGAATCTCCATAAATGGGCTTGGCTAACAGATACCATTTCACACCGTCCATATAAAGGATTTCGCTCTCCTGGCCAGTGGCATACGTGGTGAGGGATGCGAGCGTGAGCGTAAGGAAAAAGAATATTCGTTTCATCATGCAGCACAGTAGTTAGTTTCTATTCTTATAACGAAAACATTCCCTTAATATTGCGCAATCATCTCTTCTAATCAAAAAAAACGAGCCACATCTCTGTGACTCGTTTCTCTTCCATGTAGCGGGAGCCGGGATTGAACCGGCGACCTCATGATTATGAATCATGCGCTCTAACCAGCTGAGCTATCCCGCCATCATTCTTCTTGAATGCGGGTGCAAAGGTAATACATTTTTTTTAAGTTCCAAAATTTTCTTCGATTTTTATTTGCTCCACTAAAAAAAAAGGAGTATTTTTGCAATGTTAAGTTGAAAACTACACCTAAAGACCTAAGTATGGAAAAAGAAAAATTATATATTGAGCGTGAACTGAAGTCGAATTCACCATCAATCATCTGGAATATCATTAGTACACCGGAAGGGCTGTCGCGCTGGATAGCTGACAAGGTTCAGCTTGACGGGGATGAACTAACCCTTACTTGGAAAAAACCCGACGGCAACAACAAAACCATGAAGGCGAGGGTTGTCGCCCTGTCCAAGAACCGATACTTCCGCTTCCAATGGGAAGAGGAGACAGAGCCGGAGGCTGTCATCGAATTGCGAATGGAGAAGAGTGAGATTACCAACGACCATTTCCTCTGCATTACCGACTATGCTCTGCCGGATGAGTTGGAGCAGTTGGAGGATCTATGGGAGGAAGATTTCGCCCGCTTACGTCAAAACACAGGACTGCTTTAATCGGCAGTCCTGTGTCAGTTTATCAGAGTTGTTGATTTCTCACAAGATCCACGAAGGCATAATTGTGCTGATGCTTCTCGTCTTTTGAGTGTTCTTCCCGCCAAGCCTCGTGCCAGTTGTCATAGGAAGGGAAGAAAGCATCTGCTCCATCGGGCGTGTCATCGACCTCAGTCAGGCAGAGTCTGTCGGCCAGCGGCAGAGCTTGTTCGTAAACGCTGGCTCCACCTATTATATATATGTCCTCCTCTGGTGTGCAATGTTGCAGTGCCTCTTCTAATGAAGCATAGGTGTCGCATCCCGGGAACTCCGTCTGGCTGCGGCTCAGCACCACGTTTCGCCGGTTGGGAAGTGCTCCCTTGGGCAAGCTCTCAAACGTGCGGCGTCCCATGATGATGGTGTGGCCGGTGGTGAGTTGCTTGAAACGTTTCAGGTCATTGGGCAGCCAGTAAATCAGTTTGTTCTCTCTTCCGATGGCGCGGTTCTTTGCCACCGCTGCAATGATGTTGATGCTCATGCTGAAAAAGTTTGAGTGTGGATAGTTCCTTCTAATGGTTAACAATCGACGAATGTGCGTAGCTGCTGCACTCCCTGGTGGTTGTTGTCGAGGGCTTCGACTTCAGTCAGATACTTCAGGGCTCTCTCGCGGTCGCCCATTCCGTAATAGCCTAAGGCAAGCATGTACTTGCAATGGATGACATTCTTCGTGTCGAGCGAGTCCTCCCAGATGAGCAGGTCGGGCAGCGACACGGCAAAGTAGTCCATCGTCTGTTGCTCAAAGAGATGTTGCTTGCCGTAGTTGATGAGTTTGTAGAAGCGTCCGTGTGCTTCGTTGTCTCTTCCGAGCTTATAGAGTGCCATACCCTGATAGAAAATCTTGTCGGGCTTGGCATCGTTGTAGTACATCGCGGCGGCGGGCTCCTGTGGTCCTTTTGTGGCCTCTTCCCAGCAAGCCTTCGCTTTTGTGGAATTGCCTAACTTGTCGTAGGCGATGCCGAGCAGATAGTAGAAGTCGTTCTCTTGGGCACCATAGAGCTTGCCCTCACCCAGGTTGTACGGGTATTCGAGACATTGCTCCAGCAGCTGAACGGCCCGTAGCCATTCTTCCTTGTTGTTGGAGGAGAGGGCAACCTTTGCCATTTCTACGCGACAGATCTGGTATTGAGCGGACACCTTGCCTTCGCCACCCTCCCAGGGATGGAAGATATGGGCATCGAGCTTCTGCATGGCTTCCTCGTTGCATCCCACTTGATTGAGTAGGGTAATCTCTTCGAGTACCAGGTCATAGCGGCGCTGGATGAGCTGCGGATACTTCTGGAGGAATGCCAGTCGGTCTGCGTGTGGACGATGCAGGCGTTTGTAGAGTTGGTCGAGTTCCATGAGCATGCGAGCATCGCTCTCGTCAAGGTGGAAGGCACGCTCCATCATGGTCACTGCCAAAGTTGGCGAGTCATCATCTGTGCTCTTATTGAATGTGCCCAGAGCGAGATTTCGCCATACGGTGGGGAACTGTGGGTCGATGTTGGCAGAGAGCTTCCAGTTCTCCTTGGCCAGTTCGTACTGGCGGGCGGCATAGTAGAGACAGCCCAGCAGATAGGGTGCGTGGGCATCCGACGGGTTGGCAAGCTTGGCGGCTTCGAGGGTGATGACATCCTCAGGGCGGTTAGGGAAGCAGTAGGTGAGGTCGCTCTTGGCGGCTTCTTCGTAACAGCCCTGATAGTAATAGGTCATGGGTGTGGTGGCACCTTCCTCCTTGGCGATGCGCCAGATGTCGGCAGCCTCTTCGAAGAGTCCGGCAGCCTGGTAGTCGAGGGCTACCTCGTCGTAGTTCTGATTGCTCTTGCGCAGCATCTGCTTCATCTCATTGATTACCTCGTCGTCATGGGTGAGCAGGTACTTCTCGTAGCGGCAGCCGTAGTTGAACTTGTCGAAGTTCAGCGACTCGTTGATGAGGGCGAGGGCTTCGCCAGTCAGTCCCAGCTTGCGCAGGATAGCAGTCTTCAGAGCACGGGCCTTGTGGTTGTGCCAGTTGTTATCAAGGCAACGGTCCACTTCGTCGAGGGCATCCTCGTAGCGTCCTTGCATTGTGCTGATCTTGGCGGCCTCGAAGTAGCCGGCATCTGCCCACGCCTTGTTCCATGTGGATTTCCAGAAACGCTCGTATGCCTCCTCGCACTTGCCTTGGTATTTCAGCGATAGGGCGAGGTTGTAGATAGGTTCGCCGTCGTAGGGGTTGGGGTTGCGTTTCTGTGAGAGCTTCACTGCCTTGCGCAGGTAGTCCTCAGCAATGTCGAAGCGGCCTTTGCGGATATACCACAGTCCCATCGCATTGAGGCAGCGTATGTCGTTGGGGTCTCGGCGCAGGGCTTCCTCGTAATAGTCGGTAGGTAGCCATGTGGCGTGGCGGTACTGCTCAAGGTGCATACCCGTGAGGTATAACTGCTCGTTGGTCTTGATCTGCTCGGGTAGCAGTGCTGCTTCTGCAGAGTCGGGAATGGGACGGATGTCATCGGGCTCTGCGTGCCATTGCAGTACACTGCGCTCACCATAATTGAAGCTTTTGCGGATGTCGAGGTTCAGTTCGCAGAACTTGGATTCCTTCACTTCGACAGTCTCGGTGAGCACTTCTTCGGGAGTAATAGTCACTACTTTGTCATAGTAGGTAGTTCCATGATCGTTCTTCAGCACGATGCGTACCTCCTGCTTGGAAGTGGCGAACACCTTGAAGTTTACCACACCGTTGCCGACTTCCTCGATGTTCATAATCAGATCTTTGCTTGCCTGCTTCACCACACCCAGCTCTCGGTAGGGCATGAAGTACTGTACGAAGCGTTTCTCCTCGTAAGGCATGAGCCAGGTGAAGTCGGGCTGGTTCTCGGTATAGACACCAGCCATCAGTTCGATATAGGGACGGAAGCCCTCTCTCAGTTCTGAGTTCATCGTGCAAAGGTCAGAGTTGGGCTGTGCATTGGAACTATGAACTGTGGACTGTGAACTATGAACTATTTCGTCGGTGAGGTTTCGGTCCCAAGCGCGTCCGAAGTCACCATTGCCCCAAGTCCACTGCTTCTTGCCCGGCGAGAAGTGATGACTGGCCACATGC
>JAFSWU010000082.1 GCA_017444365.1 Prevotella sp. | reverse complement strand
CGATGTCGAAGTAGATGGAGCCGTTGCTCTCGTAGGCAAAGCCGTTGTCGATGATTTGCTTCACCAGCTCCTCCTGCTCGATGATGTGGCCCGTGGCATGTGGTTCGATGCTGGGCGGGGGCACGTTGAGGGCTTCCATGGCCGCATGGTAGCGGTTGGTGTAGTACTGTGCTATCTCCATGGGCTCCAACTGTTCCAAGCGTGCCTTCTTCTCAATCTTGTCATCGCCTTCGTCAGCATCGTGCTCCAAGTGTCCCACATCGGTGATGTTGCGCACATAGCGCACCTTGTAGCCGAGGTGTTTCAGATAGCGGAACAGGATGTCAAACGTGATGGCGGGACGGGCGTGTCCCAGATGGGGGTCGCCATAGACGGTGGGACCGCAGACGTACATGCCCACATTGGGGGCATGCAAGGGCTCGAAGCGCTCCTTTTGGCGCGTCAGCGTATTATAGACCAGTAAAATCTGTTTCATATCTCCTTTTGTTTTTTCTCATTCTTCATTTCTTCTGTCCACCGTTTTCCAGTTGGCATATTGTTGCCGGGGAAAGACGAAGATGTTCTCATCGATGTCCCCCGAATGGAAGTCACTGACGTGGATGGTTGTCCAGATGAAGGCCACCTTGATGCGTAGTCGTTGAGGCTCATAGTTGTTGCTCAGCCAAATGTAGGCCTCCTTGATGCCCTTTTTCCGGGGTTTTGCCTTCATGGTCAGCTTGTAGCCCGTTGGTTCCTTGGCCACATGATAGTAGAAGTCATCAGGGTCGAACTTGAAAGAGTCCGAATGCTTGTTGAGCTTTTTCGAGTTGGCGTTATAAATCTCTACTTGCTTTTTCTTTTTCTCCACCACGTAGGTTGTCACCCCGTTGTTCCAGACGTTCATTTTGGCATCCGTAAACTTGTGGCACTTTCCCTTTCTCCAGATTGTTCCTTCGGTTTTGTAGATGCCGATGATGTTCACCTTGTAGTGGAGCGATGACCCCTGCTGTCCGAATACCTTCTGATAGGCACGGTCGAACATGTGCCGGGCTTGTCGGGCGTTGGCCGTTTCCTGGGCATTCAACGAAAGTGATGACACGAATGTCACCACGAACAACAACAAAAACTTAGCAAAAGCGTCCTTAAACGGCACTGAAGCCTTTGGTGCTAATTGTTTTAATGACATCTTTGATGCTCAGTTCTGTGTAACCGTTCTCGTGCAACAGTTGGGCGGCATGTGCTTCGGCTGCCTCTTCCTCGGCGTTACGCTCATAGGAGATGGCCTTGTACTTTGCCTCGGCAATAGCCCATCCAACAAGAGCCAGCACGACCAAGGCAACGATTCCTAAAATTGTTGTGTTCATATACGTATATATTAAAAGTTTCGCTTGCAAAATTAGCAATATTTTCCCGAATACTTGCGCATTTGGATTATTATTTGTTATTTTGTAACAGAAAATCGACAAAACAAACAAAACCAACCCTATGAGAAGATTCTTTTTTGCGACACTGCTCGCTGTCAGCACGTTGGTTGCCTCGGCTCAGTCATGGACGGCCGACAACGGCAACGGCACCTTTACCAATCCATTGTTTTACGATGAGTTCTCTGATCCCGACATTCTGCGGGTGGGCGACGACTACTATCTTGCCGGCACAACGATGCATGCCGTGCCCGGACTGGTCATCCTGCACTCCCGCGACTTGGTGAACTGGGAGAACATCTCCTATTGCTTCGACCGATTCGACTTTGCCGACGACGCTTTCTCTCTGCGCAATCAGAAGGAAACCTACGGCGAGGGCGTCTGGGCACCCTGCATCCGCCATGCCAACGGACAGTTCTATCTCTACACCAACATCAACGGCAAGGGGTTGCAGTGCTATACGTCAAAGGATATTCACGGGCCGTGGAAACACCAGAATATGTTGGGCAACATCTACGACCTGAGCGTGCTTTTCGACGACGACGGCAAGGTGTATGCCATCCACGGCTACGGCGAGGTGAAGTGTACGGAGCTGGAACCCGACATGAGCGGACCGAAGGAAGGAACGTCGCGCGTCATTATTCCCGAAGGCAATGGAGTGGGTGAGGGGCACCACATGTATAAGATCAACGGCATGTACTATCTTATCTCCACCGACTACAAACCCAACGGGCGCACACTCTGCTCGCGCTCGAAGAGCATCTGGGGACCCTACGAGACCATTGTCATCACGGCCGACGAGACCTTCGGCTACCACCAGGCTCCGCTCACTCAGATTCCTCGCGGCGAGAATCCACGCATCGGCAAGGACGGAACCCGCTTTGGCATTCCCAGTGTTGACAAGGATGCCACGGCCTGCACAAACATCCACCAGGGAGGTATCGTACAGGCACAGGACGGTTCGTGGTGGGCGTTGCTCATGATGGACTTCCATTCCATCGGACGCACCACGACGCTGGCCCCCATCACGTGGAAAGACGGGTGGCCCATGCTGGGACTGGAGGGCAACCTCGGGCGCGCTCCACGCACATGGGTGAAGCCGGGAGTGCAAGGCGAGCAGGTTGCACCGCATGCTCCCTATGACCGCAACGATGACTTTAACTATAAGACCAATGCCTTCGCTCCCCATACAGCACAGCCCACTCCGATGCTGAAACCCGTTTGGCAGTGGAACCATAATCCCGACGATAAGATGTGGAGCCTGAAGAACGGCCGTCTGCGCCTGCAGACCATGCCTGCCGACCAGCTGATGTGGGCACGCAACTCGCTGACACAACGTGTCATCGGTCCCTCGTCCATCACAACGGTGGAGCTCTACACCCAAGGTATGAAGGATGGCGACGTGGCAGGTCTGGGCAATATCAACATCCCCTGCTCATGGATTGGCGTTGTGAAGCAAGGCAAGAATCTTATCTTGCGCTGCTTCGAACAAGCTACCAACGACACAATTGACGTGCCCCTTGCAGTGGAAGACCTGAAGAAAACGCCCATCTGGTTGCGTATGTGCGGCGAGTATGACGAAGACAAGGCGGAGTATGCCTATTCCCTCGACGGCGAACACTTCCTGTCGATGGGCCACGAGATGAAGCTCTCCTATCAGCTCATCACGTTCCAAGGTTCGCGTCATGCCCTCTTCGCCTTCAACAAAGGTGGAAAGAATGGTGGCTATGCCGAGTTCGACAACTTCACGGTAGTGGAACCCAAGGCCGACCGCTCGCAGAACATTCCCTACGGCAAGACCTTCCGCATCATCAATCTCGCCACGGGAAAGCCCATGCATGCCACGAAGCATGGTCCGCTCTACGACACCCATCCTGGTGACAACTCGCCGCAGACCCACTTCCGGCTCATCGACCGCGGACAGGGCAAGGTGTCCGTGCAGTGTGAGGACGGCCGCTATGTCTATGTGTCGGGATTCGGACTGCCGGGCGATGTGCGCTTTACCGACCGTCTCGACCAGGCGGAGGTGTTCCTTTGGCAGGACTATCTCGACCAAGAGTTCATGCTCATGTCCTTCGACAAGCACCTCTACGTTGGAAAGAGTCCCACCACGGGCTCACCTTACTCCACGGACTTCAAAGGTGCTGACCCTGCCCGCCGCAACGGTGCCGTCTTCCGCTGGGAGGAATGCCAATAGAGTGCTCCTGTCGTTTTTGCAACGGAGCAGATAATAAAGCTGTCTTTGCTCAGTAAAAAGGGTGTGTCAAAATAGGCACACCCTTTCATTCGTATAATATGTTATAATGCTGTTACCTCGTCGATGGACAAGCCTGTATATTTTGCAATCAACTCCACAGGCATTTTGTCGGCCTTCATCCTTCGGGCATCCTCTACATGTCCTTCTGCTCTTCCTTCTGCTCTTCCTTCTGCTCTTCCTTCTGCTCTTCCTTCTGCTCTTCCTTGTTCCAGGCCTTCGATGACCTTGGTTTCCATGATGTCATTCTCAATCATGATGTTGTTGATGTGGCGGTCGTAGGCATGACGCTCGGCATCGGTCATCTGCAAATAGCGCAGTTTATCCTTAGCCTCAGAGAGACCGGGCGTGGTGGTGTTGTCCTTGATGTTGCCCGTTCGCAGATAGTCCAGCCACTCCTCAAGCGGTGTTGTGGCCACCTTGTTGAACTCGTTTACACGGATAATGTAGTATTCGGGGAAAATGTCTGACGGGGCTATCATCTTGATGGCATCCCTGTCGCGCGTATTGATTTCAAGTTCGTCGTGGGTGTGTACGCCGATGAAATTGTTCTGCCCGTGGTACAGGTAGTCGGCACCTTTGCCCAAGTCGAAATAGACGATGCTGATGGAATACACCTTTTTCACCTGGTCGTATTTCTCGCCCAGCTTGATGTGCTCGGTGATGGCCTTCGCCACTCCGTAGAGGATTCGTTGCAGGTAGTAGAGCTCGCGTGTTTGCTGAATCTCCACCAGAATGATCTCACCCTTGGAGTTGTGGGCCTTGATATCCACACGGTTGAACTTATCGTCCTCGACGCGCTGGTTTCCTTCGCTTTCAAGAATTTCCACAATGGTTACCTTTTCGCCGAGCAGGACAGTCATCAGACCCTCCAGAACGCCGAAGTTGGCTTTGTCGCGCAGCATGCGCTTGGCAGCCCAGTCGAAGCGTATATACTTATCCATTTGTTTCGTTCAGTTTGTTTGCAGCAAAGATAAAACAAAAAATCCGAACCGCCAAGCGATTCGGAGAAAAATTAAGAACGCTCAATTTATCTATTTCGTCATAGCCGCTCGCCACGGATTTCGAGGGGCATGGGGATGAGAATCGGTATTGCAACGTGCATTAAAGCAATTGAAGAGATTATTTGTTCTCTTCATCTCATGAACTTCCGAAGTTGAGTCAAATCGTCCAATCGTTAAATCGTCCAATTGTCCAATCGTCCAATTGTGAAATGGTCCAATGGTCCAATCGTCCAATGGTGCGATTGTCAAGATAATTGGTCAAAAATCGTGTCGGGAAAAAGTTGCAATCTAGGAAAAACTGGAGTCAAAAATGGACGACAGAACGGCGAAAGCTATGCTTTTGCGATGAACGGGTAAGCACGAATTTCATCAAGAACTGCGTATTAAACCTAAACTTCGGGGTGTTTGTTGCAAAAGCATAGGTTTTTGGGGGCTCATTCCTATGCTCTCAGGTCGTAAAGTCTTAGCTTTTACCGTGTAAAACCTTAGCTTTTGCAGGCTGAAAGCAATGAGATGAAGGTCACAAACCTAAGCTCCTGCATCCAGCTTTTTCAGATTTGTGATGCTGCGAGCTTAGCCACGGGGTGCAAAAGCTATGCTTTTACCCCCTTTTTCCCACTTGAAGAGGCCCGAAAATGACGCGATTTCCATTCAAGCATCTGATTATCAATGAAATACGCGAATGTTCAAATTTCGCGTTTTTTCAATCAAGAGAGCATTTGCTCACAAATACACGATTCTCCAGAGCCCCTTTGTCAAGGTATTTCAATAGATGGTGAAGCCCAAATTAACCACGAATTGCCACAAATTCAACATGAAGGTTTTTTAGTCGCTACGCTTTGTAAAAGCGGCAAAGCCGAGCGTAGCTCGATGACCGAAGTGAAAAGTCAATTGTCAAAAAAATAATTTATGATAAATTCGTGATCAATTTATGATAATTTGTGTTTTTCCTGACTTCGTCACTAAAAAGAGGGTGTGTCAAAGCAATTATGACACACCCTCTTGATGTTACGAGCGTTCTTGGTGTTATTCCCAAACCGAGGGAGACTCTACCTCGCGCGAAGCGTCGGCATCGCCGCCGAGCGTGACGGCCTCCTTCGTTCCCTTAAAGTTATTGACAGTATTGTTGCTGCCAGCGAGCAAGTTCTTGGTGACAAGTAAACGATGCGTTTGTGTCTTTGGTTGAATATATGTCTTCATATAAATGATGAATGATTTGTTGAATTGTTATTTAAAAATCTTTGCTCCTTTTGCATCGGTGATGGCAGTTCCAATGTTCAGGTCAATGGGCTGAACCCATCCCTGTTCGAGTGTCAAGCCAAAAGGAATGCGAGCGGTCGTTTTCGTTTCACTGTCGTTATTGATGGTGAGTGTGATGTCGATGTAGGCACCCGAGGTATTCGTGTCTTTATCCCATGCGGTGAGCGTCTGGGGAATGAGGAACAGATAGCCACAGGGCAGATCCTGCGCGGATTCAGTAAGCGTAATATTGCTGTTGGTGAGCGTGTAGCTACTGGTTTCCCCTCCCAATCCACTCCAACTGTCGCTGCTGAAATAATATTTGCCATTGTTGGGCACGTTGCAGAGCTCCACCTTATTGACAACGACGGTTCTCTTTTCAGCGGCCTTTGCAGAGACACGGATGTTGAATGTGAGGGCCGCACAGACATGGTCGAAGGTGAAGTACACCTTACCGTTATGATCGTTGTGGCTGGCAGTAGCCTGCGCCACAATCAGGTCTTTTTGCTCGGACGCTAACTCGTCAACGGTAAAGTTTATGTACTGAGAGGCAGTGATATAATTCTCTTTTGAGGTACCAGCGAAGGCATAGAAGGTGTACTTTGTATTGTTATCTTCAGAGGTACCTGGCCAGCTGCCAACGGTTGTCCACACACTGCCCGACTTTGTGACATGGTAATCGTCGGCATCGTGATACATATAGAACTCTTTGAGGCCTGAAGTAGTCATCTCTGCCCCTCGCGACCCTTCGCGTGAAGCACTGGCACTCTGCATTGGGTTCTCAGCTACTTCGATGTAAATGGGGCGTTGGGGGGATGAGCCTTCGCCTGCGGGCGAGTTGGAATCGTCTGACGAGCATGACGCTACGAGCAGGGATGCTGCCAGAAGCGGCAGTGGAAAGAGCCGGGCGAGCCGGTAAAAGCTTTTTTTCTTCATTTGTATCTTTTAATAAAAACAGTTACTATTGGTTGTATCAGAAAGTGAGCGGCACCTCAATGGGCTGCGAGAGAGCCTGAATGGTCAGCTTTTGGTTGAGCGTGTAGATGCCTTGCGTCTTGGCACTATAGTAGCGCAGAGTTGCCTCTTCGCCCTCGTGTCGGCCATAGATAACCATCGAAAGAGCCTCTTGTGCCGGAGCCACACCGCGGCATTCGTTGCCCACGAAGACTGCTATCAGGTCGTCGGGCGAGGGTGTGAAGGGCAGGTTCTCGGACATCACAGGGTCTATCATCATCTGGTAGGGATACTTGGTGCTGCCGGCCATGAGGTTGGGTGCAAAATCCCGGTCGAGACCCAAGATGAGGTCGGGCACATACTGATCGATACCGTCGATGACAAAGGTCTGGTGCAGTCCGCCGCTGTAGTATTTCAGCGTGAAATAGACCTCTTTGTCGGTGTCGTTGCCCCTCACCTTATTGATGAAATATACCATGCTCCCGTCTTCCAACGGGCTGGCCTTGGAGACACTGCGGCACTCGTTGTTGATAAACACCGCCATCAGGTCGTCTTCGGTAGAGAAGGGGACGAGGTTTTGGGGAAGTGCAAGAATGAGGTACATGGAGTGCTCAAAGAGGTTCTGGTCGGGTTCCACCCAATCAGGGACAGGTTCGCTGTTATGCCAGTCAACAGCCCAGTCGGGACGGGTGGCCGCTGTGGTGAAGGTGTAGTTGCCGCCGTCCGACGAGTCTGATGAGCAGCCCCACGCAATGGTGAGGGCTGCTATCAGCATCATGATATGGATTGTCTTTTTCATCTGATGATATGTTTTTTACCATTATAAATATATACGCCTCTCTGCTTGGGCGCACCTTCGAGTTTGATTCCTTCGAGTGTGTACCATCCGTGGGTGGGCAGGGCATCGCTGCGCACAAAGTTGATGGCAGTGGGCTGCAGAGGCGTTCCGCTCACGGCATTGTTCTCGTAGGTCATCACCGCGTCGGTCTCGGCAATGATGTCGCCGTCGCGCTCAATGGCGAAGGAGAGTGCCGCCTTCTTGTCGCCGCAGATGCTGATGAAGAAGAGAGAGTCGTTGAGGAGCGTGGAGCCACAGAGCTCGTTGTCGGCAAAGGCCAGCAGACGGTCGCCCTCGGCCAGTTCGACACCGAAAGCCTTGGCCACGAGCGACATGGTGTGGGCGTGGTCGGTGTTCATGACCTTGGAAGCACGGCTGGCAGCCGAAGTGTTATCGAAGAACGAGGTGCCCGGCTCATAGAACGGATAGACGAACTTCACGGTGTCGGCTCCCACGCGCTTGAGCATGTAGCCGCGTCCCGGATGCATGTATTTCAGGTTGCCGTGCCATTCTCCCTTGCCCATGTTGACGGTGAACATGGCAAACTCATCCTGGCTCTTCACCACGTCGCCTTCCTTGGCGTGTACATAGTATTGGGCCAGTGCGGTTTCGATGGGCAGGTTGAGCATGGGTGTATAGCCAATGTTGTTCCATCCCGGTTCTACGGTAATGGTGCGCAGACTGTTCTGCTTGATGATGTTGCCGGGAATCTCTACGCTGGTAAAGAAGCGGGCCTTGATGCGGTAGCTCTTGGCAGGCGAGATATGGACGTTTCCAATGGCGGTACCCTTGTTGGAGAGCCACTGTCCGTTCTTATAGATGAGCGTGAAGTCGTCGGAGTCATCGGTAACGATATCGCCGTCCTCCCAATCGAATCTGTTGAGCAGGTTGAGGCCGTTGCGGAAAGCATCGCTATAGACGTTGAGCGATACCCAGTTCCACCCCTTGTAGATATAGAGCGTCTGCTCATAGGAACTTCCAGTGCTGAAGATGACGGGGTTGTCGATGCTGCCGACAATCTGTCCCGACTGGAAGTTGATGTCCTGTGAGGGGGTCAGCACCATGGTCTTGCCTGTCTTGTAGTGCCACAGCTTGAAGTTGAGCGGCTGCTTGACGGTTGTGGAATCGAATACGGTCAGGTAGAGCGCGCTCTGTGAGGTGGCCGGATTGAAGCTCACATTGCTTTTGCCTAAGCATTGGCCTTTGCTATTGAAGGCAGCCACGATGTCGCGCTCGTCGGTTACGATGTCGTTGCCGAGACGCACCTGTCCGATGATGTTCATCGAGAAGTGTTTCATTTCGGTGTTGACATACCATCCAGGTTCATCGCCTTCGACGGTGATACTGAGCATGAGCGGTTCATACATGCCGTCCTCGTCAACAAGGTAGATGACGTGGTCGTAGGTACCCACATTGAGGTCGTTGCTTACATCGAAGTCGATACTCTGGGTCTCCTGCGGTCCGATGATGTCGGAAACCTTACTGGTTGTGAGCCATTTGGGCAAACCCTGCAGCGTATAGGTATGGGAAGCTCCACTGTTGTTGATGATGTGGGTGGTGAATCCCTGTCCCATTTCATGATAGGATTTGACGTCAACGTTCTTCTTTTCCCAACGCAGCGGGTTGCGATCGACATAGAAGGCAGCCGTTACCGGCGATGCCATGTAGTTGCCGTTGAGGTCGGGGATGTCGGAGATAGTGACATAGACGTTGCGCTTGTTGATGCGGCTGTCGTTCTCTTTGAGGCTCACCATCAGCTGGTTGTCGCGTCCCACATAGCTGTAGGTGAGGTTCTTCAGTTCCTGGAAGGGTTGCACCGGTGCCCCCACTTCCTGGTCGATGTGTGCCATCACGCTGGCGATGGGTTCCACAAAGAGCGAGTCGTGTTGGTCGATGACTGTTCCGTCGATGTCTTTCTTGATGATCTGGTTCAGGGCGTAGGGATGGAGCACGTAGTCGTTGTTCTTGATGCGCTCTTGACGATTGAAGCCCATGTAGGTGATGAGTCCCTTCTCGTCGCCCTTCGGACTCTTCACGCTGTAGCGCTGGATGAGCGATTGCGGCAGAGCCTGTCCGAAGAGGCACAGCTCATCGATGTTTCCGGTGAGCGCGTTCTCCTGATGGAGCACGTTGGCACCTGTGGTTCCCTGGTTATACCACACCATATTGCCCAAGTAGATGTCGTTGCCGTCAATGCCGCCGAGCGAGTCGGTGTAGAAGCTATGCTTGAGCGAGCGGTCGAGATAAATGTTGGCCACATGATGGGCGCGGTTCACGGTCATGGCATAGTGGTGCCACTGTCCGTCGCTGTAGTTGCCGGGAATGACGAGCTCCATACCGTTGGTGCGGTATTTCAGTTTGCTTCCCTCGAATCCGATGAAGAAGTTGTCGCGGGCATGGGTGTCGGTGGTACGTCCGGAGCCGTTGCTCAGCAGTGCTCCTCGTCCGCTTACATCGGTCTTGAACCAGAACATGAGTGTGTAATCCGACTCCTCGTTGCGGCTCAGTGCTTTGGACAGCAGCTTCATGCCCTTCACATCCTTCTGCTCGCTCCAGTCGAGGTGAAGCGACATGCCACGCGGCAGTGCCCATGAGGTGTTCACGAGCTTGGCGTGGGCACCCGTGGCTATGTCGGTGAGGTATTGGCCTTCGCCTTCGTTCATGGGATAGTAGTCGACGAGTCCCATCTCATAGCCAGTGAGCTGGCGCTCGGAATAGGTAGAGAAGAGCAGGTCGGGAGTCATGGCGCGGCTCCAAAGGCGTGTTTCCAGCATGCGCCCACTGTAGTGCTTGCGCGTGGAGACATCGGCTTCGTTGGTGGCACCGAAGATGAGGGGGCCGTATCCGCTGTAG
Source organism: Prevotella sp. (assembly GCA_017444365.1). GTDB lineage: Bacteria > Bacteroidota > Bacteroidia > Bacteroidales > Bacteroidaceae > Prevotella. Next base: position 16,081 of record JAFSWU010000082.1, on the reverse strand, counting down.
GCTACGTCGTCGAACTCACCTACGAGCGAGTCGTTGTAGAGCCGCAGCTGCTGGTGGGTGTTGTCGACAATCATGGCGATGTGGTGGAAGCCGCTACCTGTAACCTTTTTATTGCCGAGGTAGGTGGAGTCGTTAACCACCACCTTGAGGTATTTCTCGGCTGTAAGCCAAAGCTGCAAGCGGTGTCCGTCGATACCGTGGCTGAAGATAGGCATGTCAACGGCTGTAGTATCGGGCTTGATCATCATGTCGAGCGTGAAGTCTTTGTCAGAGAAGTTGCGCTGTGCCTCGGTTTCGGCATAGCTCTTCTTTTCAAACTTCAGCGAAGGCTCCTCCTGGATGTTGTTCTCGTTGGTCTCGCCCATCACCTCGAAGTTGGTGATGCCGCTGAGGTAGTTCGACTCGATGTTCTCCGAGAAGTCGAAGATGATGTTGTCGCCAGCATTGAGGATGCCGTCTTTGGGTTGCGGTGTGTCGAAGAGCTGTGGGCATCGCGTGTCTTTGATGCCGCTGAGCACCTTCGATGAGGAAGTGAGGTATTCGTTTCCGTTGCGGCAGAAGAGCACTGCTCGCAGGTCGTAGGCCTTCTCAATTTCGTTACCCTCTCCGTAGAAGTGGGTGGTGATGTAGTCGTGCTCGGGAATCTTTGCCTTGTTGCCGCTGGCTAATGCCATGAGCGAGTCGTTGGCATAGAACGAGCAGAGATTGGTCCAGTAGTCGTCGCCACGGTTTGACTCTTTGTACTGGAACTCGATGTGGTCGAAGTTATGCTGGTTCTTGTTGTATCCGCTGATGACCACAGGCATGAAGTATCCCTGAGCATCTTGCTGGGCATCGGTGTTCATCACCCACTTGTCGCCCGGCGACGAGATGTCAATCGTGCCAGCCGTGCGCAGATAGTGTACGCTGAACTTAGCCGTTTGGAAGCAGTCGGGGTCGTTGATGGAGAGCACGGTGATGCCAATGTCTTCATAGTTGAAGTCTTCACTGGCATACACCTCCATGGTTTTGGTGAGAATTTGCCCCGGGTTGAGCTGAATGGTGCGCGTGTTGCCGGTGAGCGGCATACCGTCGATCATGACCTTGGCTCCCTTGGGGTTGGAGGTTTCATCGAGGCACATATTGAAGAACGGGTAGGCAGCTTCGGGCTGTTCGCTCTCGTTGGTGATATAGAGCTGGAAGCGCGCCGGTTCGCCGTAGGGCACACCGCTCACGCTCTGCTTGTCGAGTTTGATTTGCGGGTTCTCAATCTTCTTGGTGCGCTCATCGAGGACGGTGCCTGGACGGTAGAAGAGCGTAGTGCGCTCACCCTCGTAAGGTCGGCAGGTGGCTCCGCCACGTGTGCGATAGACGAAGCTGCGTGCATAGCGGATGTCCTTCATTTCGAGCTCGCGCTTCAGGTAGGGTTCGTTGTAGTCCACCAGGTCGTAGAAGTTGTCCTCGGTGAAGACATCCATCACGCCGGAGTTCTGCACGTTGTCGGTGCCGGTCTTCACGCGATAGACATCGAAGTCGATATGGCTCTTGCGGTCCATGGAGATAGTAAAGCTCTCCTTGCGGTTGAACTTTTTCGACTCCGAGTGCTTGGGCACCACGTTGAAGGACATGGCCGGTGTGAGAGAGAACCTGAACGAGGCTCCGAAGAACTGGATCTCCATGGAGTTGGCTTTGCCGCTTTCCTGTCCGTAAGCCGTGCTTACCCCGCCGGCCGAGGTACTCAGCACGCTACCAAGCAGCTTGGCCACGACGGGACCCAACACTTGGAGAACAGCCCATCCGCCTCCAGCGGAGTCAAAATAGTTAACTGTTCCGGCCGAGATGGGGCTGGTGAAGGAGTTCATGCATGTGTACTCACTGGTGAAGTCTTCGCTGTAGCTGATACCCGAACCACCGTCCACGCTGAAGTTCTGCACGAGCTCGGTGGCTTCGAGTTTCTCCTTCTCGTTCTGGGCAATCATCTCCATCCATGCCTTCATGGCGTTGTAGAAGTTGGCCACTTCGTCCTTGCCATCGGGTTGCATGTCAGAGGGCAGGATAATCTTATAGCTGTTGCCCTTGGCACTGCCGGTAGTCTTGCTGGTGTAGTAGAAGTATTGGCCGTTGTAGAAGTTGATGGTGGCAAACTTGTCATCGTCGGGCTGGAGCAGCGACAGATAGACGGGCTTGCCCGTGGCGTTGGCCTGCGTCTGTGCCTCAGCTTCAGTGCCAGTGAACATCAGTGAGCGGAGCTGCTCAACGAGGTTGGGCAGCAGCTGCTTGACGATGTAGTCCTGCGAGTAGGCGAAGGTTGACTTTACCTCGGGGCCGTAGGTCACCACCTCTTCCCTGACAAGGTGGAAGAGGCTGTCTTTCTCGTCGCGACCCTGTGCAATCTCAAGCATGCGCTTGGCGGCAATCTCTCCACCCATCTGTCGATAGATGCTGTCGGGAATGGCGCGGATGGCGGTGGCAGGCTTGACAGTAATGTTCTGTTCCATGCCGATATAGACGTCACCGTTGGAGCCGATGAGCTTGTTGTGGCTGCTGGTGGAGATGTCTTCATTTGCAGTCATGGTGTAGGAGAAGGCTCGCTGTCCGCTGCCCGACCACACGAGGTCGAGCGAGGTGGCGAGCAGAGAGGAGGCATTGTTGTTGGTTCCCGCCGTAGCACCTCCACCCATTGGTGCAGCCACGACACCGGTGAAGGTGTTCACCTTGGTGCCGACGCTGAATCCGAGCGAGAGTCCGGCACTCCAGGTCAAGTCCATCTGGTAGGAGTATTTCAGTGTGGAGCCCTTGCTGATCTTGGCTGACGATGAGCCTCCTGGCGGGTCGCGCAGGATGTCGATGAGCTGAGGTGTGCTGCAGGTGAGCATGTCTTTGGCCCCCGGCGCACTATATATATTAAGAATGTACGCGCGCAAGGGTTCGGCCTCGTAGTGCACACCGTCGAGTTCGAGCGACATTGTTATGGTGCGCAGGGCATTCTCGCCGGTCAGCATGTAGGGTATCTGTGCGGCTCGGATGTAGGCGGTGCCCTGCCCCAGCGAGTCGAGCTGCACCGTTTCGTGGTGGGTGCTGCTCACCATGCCGTTATACACATCAACCTTTCCGCCGCGCAGCTGCACCACGTCAACGGTGTCGCTCTTCATGTTGTTGTTCCAGTAGTAGCGTTCTTGTGCCGAGAGGCGGAAGATGTAGGTCTTGTCGATGTTGAACACGGGGTGTCCGAAGGTGTAGCGTGTCTCACCCGTCTTCTCGTCCTTGAAGGCCAGTGGCACGGTGTTCTTATCGCCGCCCAGGTTTTTGGCTATATACTGTTTGTCGCCGAAGTAGTCGAACTGGTCGAGCGTCATCTGCTTGTAGGTGAGCAGTGTGGGCGAGTGGTAGATGCGGTTATACTGTGCGTGGTATTGCACCACCACCTGGCTCACGCCGTTGCCCTCGTGGCTCTGCCAAATGCCGTTCAGGGTGTCGGAGTGAAGCGTCGTAGCGTTGGTCAGGTCGATGACGTCACCGGTCTGTCCCTCCTGATAGAGTGTGGGATAGCCCTGTGCATAAATCTGCATCACCTTCCACTTCACGGGAGGCAGCTCCACGCGGTATTCGCCGGTGTGTGGGTCGGCATGCAGCTCTATGCGGTGACGGTCTATGTGTGCGGTAGTCTGGTAGTTATACTTGGTGTCGTGTGCCTGGTGCACAAACACGGTGTCGCGTTCTTTCTTCTGCTTGTTCAGGTTGTCATAGACCAGCCACGAGGTGTTGTCGCCTTCGAGCGAGAGCACCATGGTGACTTTGTCGCCCAGGTTGTTGTGCGAGAGCGAGTGGCCCAGCGGCAGCGAGCCCTGGTCTTTACCACCCACGATGCGCCCGATGAGGGTCACGCGGGTGTCGTCGTAGAAATAGATTTCGTCTTTGTCGGTGGTGAAGTTATATGTAAACTTGCCGTCGTCGTAGAAGCGGTGCCCTTCTTTCTTGGCCTGGATGGTGGTTTCGCCTCCAAGCAGATAGAACGAGAACTTGCCGTTGCGGTCGGTTTCTATGGGACCTCCGGCCGCTCTCACCTCGCGGTTGTTGGCCGTGAAGGTAACGCCCGGCACGGGAATACTTGTTCCGTTATACATCACATAGCCCGAGAAGCGGTAGCCCTTGGTGACGGTGAAGATGAGGTTTTCTGTGTGGTTCGACTTGGTATCGAAGGTGACGGCAATGCCGCCGGCGCAGTCGGCCGAGAGGTTATCACTGGGTATGCCCACGCTCACGTTGTAGGGTCCGCTCTGGTTGGTGTAGTAGCGCAGTCCCTCCACTTTGTAGTATCCGCTGTCATCGGTGCGCACCTCCACGGGTTTCACGTCGGCCGGATGCTCCTGTGTGGGCGACACTGTAACCACCACGTCGGCGATGCCCGTTCCGTCGGGGAAGCGCACATAGCCATCGACCATACCTGTCTGTACGCAGTGGCCTTCCACTTCCTCAGTATAGTTGTAGGACAGTCCCTCGCAGTCGTTCACCGAGCGCACCCTATAATAATAGGTATAGACGGGCGAGGGGGTCTTATCCTCATATTCCGTGTCGCTGATGTTGGTGGCAATGGTTTGCCAGTCCTCGTCGCTGTCTTTGGTTCGTCGCTGCACCTCGAAGTAGTCGATGGGCAGCCCGTCGGTTTCCCATTGCAGCAGCACGCTCTGCTGCTGTTCGGTCCAGTTGAGGGTGGGCAGCACCTTGCCTGCGGTCTCAAAGTAGTAGTTGCCACGGCTGAAGGTGTTGAGTGCAAGCTCGGCAAGGTCGAGGTATTTGCTGTCTTCAAAGGTTTCCGATACCTCAAAACGGAAGTAGCGGTAGTAGTGTGAGTTAAAGATGGTATAGTTGAAAACTGTTTTTGATGGCGATTCTACCGGCTCGGCAAGGCTCACGTCGAGTAGCGTAGTCCATTCGTCGTTTTCGCCCTGCTTGGCTTGCAGCTTCCACGCCCGGGGGTATTGACTCATGTCGGAACTCCAGGAAGTGAGCTTCAAGTCAACCGGCACAAACTCTTTGTTGGCCTTAAACTCCACAAACCATAGCCCGTCTTGTTTGGCGTCATTTTTAACATACCATTCTGTGTTCGGATTGTTGTCGAACAGATTTGATACCTGGAAGTTAGAAATGGTAGAAGTGGTTGCAGCCGTTACGGTGAAGGTGGGCTGCTCGATGGTTCTGTCGGGTGTGGAGTCGATGCTGACGGTGGTGGCGGGTGCAGGAACAAATGTCAGTCTCCCATAGTTAGCATTCTGGGAGTAAGAACTGGTGCCCACCCATCCCAACAGTTTGGATTCTTCTTCGGAGCTGATTCCTTTAGTGCTCAAACCCTGCACCGCTCCATAAACTTCCCAGTAATAGCAGTTGGTGATAACTGCCCAGATGTGGTCCTTGGTGGCACTGCTCCTCATGAACGTGGCACATCCGGTGCTGTTGGTGTTGGATGTGCGCGCATAGCTGTTGGTGATATGGCAGAAGGCATTGGCTCGCCTGTAGCCCATGTATCCGCCGCAGTTATAGGTTGAAGCACCCTTCATGGTGATGTAGGTTTCGCACTTGTCGATGAAGAGCGCTCCTTCGTTCAGCATGCCCACAAATCCACCATGCGAGCCGTCGCCGTTGATGGAAGACGTGATGGTTCCGTCGGCATTGCAGTGTTCTATCATGCCCACACCGCTCTGGTGCACACCCACAAGCTGACTTGCAAATTTCTTGCTGGTATTCACTTCGGTTCGTATATCAATGTTGCGCATCCGCACCCCGTCGCCAGTGTAGCGGAAGGGAGCCAGGGCCTCGTCGGTGCCCGAAAGATGCATACTGATGTAGTTTCCGTTACCCTCGAACACGCCGCAGTAGGGCTTGTCGGCGTTATTTCCTACAACAACGTTTTCAATGGAAACCGATTGCAGCACAATGGCGTTGAGTGTGGTTTCGCCCTCGTTCACCCGGCGGGCAAACGTTGCGTAATCGTCGGAACTGCGTATCTTGAAGTAGAGATTGCCGGTGGCATTGCCAATGGGCGATGTCTTGGCATCAACCCTCACTTCAAACTCGTAGTAGGTACAGGGCCGGGGCAGTGTCATGGTCAGCGTGTGGGCCTGTCGCTGCTCGGCATTGAGCACCTGCACCATGCTATCTATAACAACGCCGTAGCGGTTGTAGATTTTCATGCACACCGACATTTCGGCACGGTCGTCCCAAACGTACGCCCAGTTCCCTTCATACGCATAACCCGAGGGAGTACTTTCTTCGTAGTCCCAGTTGAGCTTCACGGTGAACTCATCCTGGTTGAGCCATTCCGAGTGCAGGTTGGTGGGTTTGAGCAGATGCAGACTGGAAAAGTTGGGCTGTTCGTAGGCCACGGTGGGGTTATAGGTCCATCCCCACACGGCGGTGGCTGCCCGGCGAATGCGGTAGCGAACAATAGGAATGCCTAACTCGGCATCAACCATTTCGGCCGTGAGAGCATCGATGAGGGTGGAGTCTTTGAAGGAATAGCTCTGTTTGCTCAACTCGAACGGCTCACTTGTAAGGTCTTTGAAGTCTTCCATGCGCCCAGTGAGCGAGCGCTGTATCTGGAACATGTCACCCTCAAGCAGGTCAGGGTAGTCGTTGTCCTCCACGTCCCAGGTGAGCATCACCGACCCCTTCAGGTCGTACACGGGCTGTGCGTTGAAGCGGATGGGCGCATGAATCATGGGAACCTGCTTGATAACGTTGCTCTTGAGGTTCGTCAGCTTCTCGTTCTCGCTGTCGGTGTAATCTGCTTTCACATAGAAGTTGGTGACCTTCTGCGACGAAGGCACATACACAAAGCCGTATGGATTGTCGGTAGAGAGGTCTTGGGTGTGCTCGGTGCCGTCGGCAGTGGTGTAGAAAGCCTGCGCCTTGTCGATCTTGTTGGTGCTGATCATCCACGGAATCATGATGGAGCCTGCGTTTTCAAGTTCCGTAGGAATCGTAGGCTCTGTCACATCGGGGTTCACCACCTCGGGTGCCGATGGAACGTCAATGACGGTCTCGTCGATGTCAATATCGGCTCCGTCCTTGAAGGATCCGTTGCCCACGCGGTGGCTGTGCCAGGTCATGTGGAGCCGCTTGCCGCGCAACTCGCGCGGCACTGTCCACTCGATGTGGGCCACCATGTGGTCGGTTCCCTCTTCGCGATAGATAAAATACGTTAATTTCTCAGTCTCGATTTCTTTCTTTCTCTCGGTAGGTCGGTCGAGAATGACTGTTCCTGGGCACCCTTTCTTCATGTTGACATAGACATAGGTGCGATCGCTGGAAATGTTGGTCTCGTTGACCCACCAGTTGATGACCGCCACTCGGGTTGACTGGGCTTGTCCGTCGATGTGGTAGTAGAGCCATCCGTCGGTCTGCCAGGTATCAGAGCCGGATTGGTCGTAACAGGGCAGCTCGGCCTTGATGACGTTCATGCCCTCAATCCATACCTTGTACTTACTGCGGTTGCCGACATAGTCTTCTGCCAGCAACTGCAACGGAAGCACAAAGCACAATAGAATGAAAAGAAGTGATTTGGCTTTCATAAGTTATGTTGTTTTGATTATTTTTCTACAATCTTGCGAGTGCTTCCGTCCGACAGGCGCACAACATTCACGCCTTTCTGCACGCCGTTCCGTTGGCGACCATCGGCTCCATACACAGCCGTCACCTTCGTCTCACGTGCTGCCTCTATACCATTCACACTGGCAGGGTCGGAGTAGGTGAAGTTCACCGTTACGGTTGGTCCATAGCCGATGATCTGTGTGCCGACGACATCGCGTGTTTGTCCGAACTTTGTCTCTTGAACAATATTAAAGATATGTATCTGCAAGGTGGCACTCCACGAGGCATATTGTCCCTCGCTGGGAATCCATTCGGTCTCGATACCGCTCTCGTAGTTAGGGTCGCAGACGTTCTTGGAGGAGTAGCCTGATGCTGAGAGGGGGACGCAGTTGCCGAAGGCACAGGTCTGCCATGATCCGCCCGAGGGCATGTCGTCCAGGGTTTCGTACATGGAGGCGGCTCGCTTTTCGCCAGATACATTCTTCACGCGCAGGGGAACGATGAGCTGTCCGTCCGCATTCACCTCCTTAACGGTGATAACGGCTCCGTCGTTGATGGTGTTTCCCTGTAGATCAGTGAACACAAACGATGGGTCGATAGTTTGTGCGTATGTGGACATGGTGGCCAACAATACGATCATCAATGTAAAAATCTTCTTCATAAGCATATATCATTTTATTGGAGTTTTGCTTTGCGAACTTGTACCACGCCGCTGTTGTCAGCAACAAATGCCACCACGCTCAGTTGGTTGGGATTCCACTGTTCTGGAATCTGGCACGAGTAGTCTTTCTCTGCATACTGGTTTTCGTTCACGTTGACATCCTCGCCGGCAGTTCCGTTGAGGCTGCTGCGTAACACGTGGTTATGCACATAGTCTTCTTTCGTCACGTTGCCGGGGAACCGCTGGAAGGCCACCACATTGTCTTCTGTCAGCCACACCTGCAACTTACCGGTGGTATTGCCGATGGCAGCCGCTACCAATACTTTCACGTTCAGTTGTCGGTTGTTGGTGTTGTACTCGGGTTGGATGACGATATTGGTTTTTGAAGGGCCGTTGAACTCTTGTGCATAGTATGTCACTGCGGCATTCCAGTCTTCCTTGTCAAGCAGTCCGTCGCTGCTCCGATTGATAAGTCCGATGGGTTGGTATTGGCATCCCCATTGGTTGTAATAGGCGTTGCCCAGGTCGGTGGCCAGTCCGTCGGGGTGTTGTGCGGAGGGCATCACGCCCAGTGGTCCTGAGTGAATGGCAACGGGAATGACACCATAGTTTTCTGCCTGTGCTGCCTGAATGGCAATCACGTTGATGATGTCGGTTGCCTCGGGACAGTTCACGCAGTCTTGTCCGGTGAAGTCTTCGATGAGCATATTGCGTGTTTGTGCTGCAAACAGGTCTTCGGTTTCATAGTCGGTGGTGTCCACGGCGGTGGTGTCCACGTCAACAGTCTTGATGGCTATAAGTCTGTCTGCTTCATCCACGCTGGAGCAGGCGGCGAAGAGAAGGAAGAATCCCCCCATGATTCCTCCGAGGAGGAAAGAATGCCTATTTCGTTTGGTGTTCATTGTTCTCTTTCTTTTAAGTTTCTATGGTTTCCTGGGATTTCAAATGTGTTCGTATCCGCTTAGAAGTTATAGTTGTAGGATAACGTAAAGCCTTTGCTGGCGGGAATCCAACGACACACGCCCCCCGAGCAGTTGTAGCCGGCGCGGGTACGTCCGTAGCCGAGTTGCATGCGGTGGGCTCCTGTATTGAAAGTCACGCTCCCCTGATAGTAGTGGGTCTCTGCTCCGCCGCAGTTCCACATGTCGCTGACGGTGAACATCCAGTGGGGGACGAGTGAAAGTTCCAGCAATCCGAAGGCCCAGTCTTTCAGGTCTTGTCGGGTGCAGAGATACTGTGCCTCGGCGCGCAGGGTGGTCTTCGGTGAGAACTGATACTTTCCGTCGGCCACGTAGATGTCGCTGTGAATCATGCCGCCCTCACCCTCGATAACGGTCTTGTTGTAGCGCTGGTTCATGTACATCAGGTTCAGTTTGAATGCTTTCGAGAACTTGCGCGAGAGTTGCACGTTGAGATCCTGGTAGTAGGTCTGGTCGCCCCACTTGAAGAACTTCGAGTGGTATCCCTCCTTTCCTGCCAGTTGCATGTTGCTGTTGCTGAGCGATACGAGGTCGAGACCCTGTTCCCATTGGCGGTCGATGGCGCGTACGTAGGAGTAGTTCACCTTCAGGTTCATGCCGTACTTGCCGCCCAAGGGTGTCTTGCGCTTGAAGTTGTAGCCCACTTCAGCCTGATAAGCCCATTCGCCGTCGGCCAGCTGTGTGGCGTAGGGGTAGAGAGCCGCCAAGGCATAGGTGTGGTCCTGGGTGAATGCGGGCAGGTGGTTGATAAACGAGGAGGTGAGTTTCATCTTGCGCTGGCTACGAGAAGCCATGTTCTCTGAGCGCTTGGCCTGAAGGAGCACCGACAGTCCTTTCTTCGAGTAGGAGGTGGAGAGCATGGCGGTGTTGCCTTTGCGGTAGATGTATCCGTTGTCGTAGGATGGGTCAGCGGTTTTCTGCGCATACTCCGCCAACACGTTCCATGCTCCGTGGTTCAGGTTCACCCGTGCGTCCCATGCGTTGACGTAGCGGGGCTGCTGCACCTTCAAAGTAACGATGGAGTAGCCGTTGGGCAGGGGATATATGCGGGTGGTGGTGATGTCCTCGTCGGGGTTCTCGTGCTTGTTCACCCATGAGAAGCCGAGCGACAGGCGTGTGTCGTGCTGCTGCATGGAGGGAATCCATTCATCAAGGCTCAGTTCGGCATCGGCACCACTGATGAACGCCTTGTTCCACTCCCAGTAGCGGCGTTGCTTGCCGCCCAATGCCTTCAGCGTGACACCCTTTGCGGGCTTCACCACCAGACGGCCGCCCAACAGCGAGTTGTCGATACCCAACGAGCGTTCTTCGTAGGTGCGCAGGATGAAGCCCGAGCCGAACTGCTCATAGAAGGTGCCGAGTGTCAGCTCTGCCTTCTCCAGCTTGCCCTTCACGTAGAAGTGGGGCACACCCCACCCCTTGAAGTCGTTCTCGAACCCAGGCAGCGGGTGTTCCATATACTCCAGTCGTGCGCCGGCCTCAAAGTACTTGTGCTGGGCACGCAGGTCGATGTATGTATTCGTGAGGAAGTCCTCTTTCTTCTCGGCCCCTATCTTATTGTCAGTCTGAGGCAGCATCATGTCACTTTGTATGCTGCCGCTGAACGTTACTTTGTTGTTCTCCTGTGCGCTGGCGGTCGTCGCGGAGAGGGCGCAGCACACAAGTTCCACAATGATTCTATGTTTCATGTCCTTCTTCATTTTCTCGTCACCTCTCAGTCAAACACCTCATCGCCTTATTTGATCAGTTCCCTGACTTTCTCAATGAGCTCTGTCTCAGCACCATCGGTATAGCCGTTGTGCTTATAGACAATTTTTCCGTCCCCATCGACGATGAGTACATAGGGAATCATCTGGATGCCTAAGGCGCGCTTCAAGTCGCTGTTGGGGTCGAGCAGCACGTCGTATTCCCATCCGTGGTTCTCCACCAGAGGTTTTACCTTCTGGATGTTCTGTGCCTGGTCGATGGATACAGCATAGATTTTGACACCCGTCTCTTCGCACCATTCGTCATACACCTCGGCAATGGCATCAAGCTCACGGTTGCAGGGCTTGCACCATGTAGCAAAGAAATCGATGATGAAGGGCTTGCCTGCATTGGCAAGCGTGTCGGTGCAGACGGATTTCCCGTTAATGTCTTTCAGTAGCACCTGTGGAAGTTGAGCATTGGTACCTAAAGTAAGTGTAGCCAATACTGCAATAAGCAGTAGTCTTCTCATATTGTCCTGATTGTTTAGTTTCGATTTATTTTTATGATTCCGCTACAAAGATACACATAATTTATTAATATAGAGCGGAATGTGTTTATTTTTTCTTTTTTCACTTTACAACTCTCATGATATCGCGTGTTATCATGATGGCAATGGTGTTGCTTCGGATGTTGTCATAGGACAGGCAGAAGAGTCCGTTGCGTCCCCGTTCCGTTCCCCATGAGTTTTTGAAGATGAAGTAGCGTTTTTGCGGTGTGTGTGCAAGTCCGATGATGGTCATGCAATGGTCGTCTGAGCGTCGTCCATGGAGTCCCCCTTCCCATCCCACGGGGTGTCCGCTCCTCAGGGCTCTCACAATATACTGCATCAGCGAGTCCTGTGGCACGTTGTAGAAACGGTCACCCCATTGGTTGTCGGTGAGGTGGAGGTCAACCCATTGGTTGTAAGGATGGCTGTCGGTAGTTGTCAGCATCACGTACTCATTCGGTCGGCAAACGCTATGTGCAAACTCCCTTGAAGTGTACTCAGCCCCCAGCATGTGAACGTAACGAACCAGATAGCCCGTTTCTTTGTCGAGCAGCTCGTTCAGTTGCCGTTCAAACTCCGTTTCAGACTCTCGGCGCGCCCTGCAGATGTCGGCAGTCTTCATCACTTTGCGTGCCAGCACCTTGAAGTTCGGCTCTTCTATCTGGTTTCTTTCGTAGTAGTCGTATGGCTGTATGCCATAGCGCGACAGCAGTTGCAGACACATCGGCATGGTGCCCCGCAGGGAAATCTCCCTGCCTTTTGAACTCCCAGAATAATATCTCATTCCCTGCTCGTAGAGAAACATTCGGGCCAGGTATCTGACAGAGAGGTTTACCGAGTCGCCTTGTGCCAGATGTTCCGTCTCGATGGTCGCCAAAGGAGCAAAGAGCCAACAGAACGGATTCTGCGTTTGGTTCTTGACGGGTGTCATGGGCAACAGTGTGTCCACAGTCAAGCCATCGGGCCACTTGTCGTTAGCCTGTTCACCTTGACAGCCCATCAGGAAGAAAGAAAAGACAAGAGTTGAGAGAGCGAGCCCCCACCGGCTCCCCCAAAGGGGAGAGAGGAGAGATGAGAGGGCGACCCCCCACCGGCTCCCCCAGGGGGGAGAGATGAAAGATGAAAGATGAGAGATGAGAGGGTTGTTCATTTCTTTTTTTTGCTTGCAAAATTATAAAAATTCTTTCATCCGTCATCCTTTTTCTTATCTTTCATCTTTCATCTTTCATCTTTTTATTACCTTTGCACCCATGAAATCATTGAAAGACTTTGAGATCATGGCCCCCGTGGGCACACGTGAGTCGCTGTCGGCAGCCATACAGGCGGGTGCCGACTCCGTGTATTTCGGCATCGGACAGCTGAACATGCGCTCGCATTCGGCCAACCATTTCACCATCGACGATCTGAAGGAGATTGCCGCCACATGCCACGAACACGGCATCAAGACCTATCTCACCGTCAATACCATCATCTATGGTGAGGACCTGGAGACGATGCGGCAGATTATCGATGCCGCCAAGGAAGCGGAAATCACGGCTATCATCGCCTCCGATGTGGCGGTGATGACCTACTGCCGTCAGTGTGGCGTGGAGGTACACCTCTCCACCCAGCTAAACATCTCCAACATCGAGGCGCTGAAGTTCTACGCCCAGTTTGCCGATGTGGTGGTACTCGCCCGCGAGCTGAACATGGACCAGGTGGCCGACATCTACCGACAGATTCAGGAACAGCATGTCTGCGGACCGCGCGGTGAGCTCATCCGCATCGAGATGTTCTGTCACGGTGCCTTGTGTATGGCGGTCTCGGGCAAGTGCTACATGAGTCTGGCCGATGCCAACCGCTCCGCCAACCGCGGGCAGTGCATCCAGATCTGCCGTCGCTCATATATCCTCACCGATGCCGAGACGGGCAACGAGATAGAGGTGGATAACAAATATCTGATGAGTCCCAAGGACCTGAAGACGGTGCGCTTCATCGACCGACTGATGGATGCCGGCGTGCGGGTGTTCAAGATCGAGGGTAGGGCACGCGGACCGGAGTATGTCTATACCGTTGTCAAGACCTACAAGGAGGCGATGCAGGCTGTGCTCGATGGCACGTTCACCGAAGAGCGCAAGGACGAGTGGGACCGTAGGCTCGCCACGGTCTTCAACCGCGGTTTCTGGGACGGCTACTATCAGGGGCAGCGTCTGGGCGAATGGAACAGCAACTACGGTTCCAATGCTACGGAGAAGAAGGTGCTCGTGGGCAAGGTCATCAAGTATTTCTCCAAGCTCGGCGTGGCAGAGGTGGCGGTCGAGGCAACCACCTTAAGCGTGGGCGACCGCCTGTTCATCTCAGGTCCCACAACGGGTGCTATGTGGCTCGATGCCACGGAGATTCGCTATGAGCTAAAACCCGTGGAGACTGCTATGCAGCGCCAGCGCGTTTCCATTCCCGTGCCCGACAAGGTGCGACCCAATGACAAGCTTTTCAAACTTATAAACTCAGAAAACCCATAAACAAACCATTATGCATTAAGCATTATGCATTAAGCATTATGAACATTAACGAGATACAAGACGAGATTATCAGTGAGTTCGAGGAACTCGATGACTGGATGGACCGCTATCAGCTGCTCATCGACCTTGGTAACGACCTTGCACCGCTCGACGAGCGATACAAGACCGAACAGAACCTCATCGACGGCTGTCAGAGCCGCGTGTGGGTGCAGTGCGACTTTTCCGAAGGGCGACTGCACTTCCAAGCAGAGAGCGATGCCCTCATCGTGAAAGGCATCATCGCCCTGCTCATCCGTGTGCTTGACGACCATACGCCTGAGGAGATTCTCGCTGCCGACCTATACTTCATTGAGCGTATCGGACTCCGTGAACACCTCTCGCCCACACGTTCCAATGGTCTGCTCGCCATGGTGAAGCAGATTCGGGCCTACGCTGTGGCATACGCAAATATAGTTCATAGTTCATAGTGCGTAGTTTATAGTTGTGATTACCAATGCAATCGCAAAGGGAAATCAAAACTGAGTACTATTCACTATTCACTCTTCACTGTTAAAAGCTGATGCGCAAACTAAGGACCATAGAAATGAACCGTCTCACCATCGACGAGTTCAAACAGGCAAAGAAGATGCCGCTCATTGTCGTGCTCGACGATGTGCGTTCCCTACACAACGTGGGAAGCGTCTTCCGCACCTCCGATGCCTTTCGTGTTGAGGCCGTGTGGCTCTGTGGCATCACCGCCACCCCTCCGCATCCTGAAATACACAAGACGGCACTCGGTGCTGAGGACTCCGTGGCCTGGCGGTACTTCAAGACAGCTGATGAAGCCGTTGCCGAGCTCCATCGTCAGGGCTACTTTGTCTATAGCATTGAGCAGGTGGAGGGAAGCACGAAGTTACAGCATCTTGAAGAGAAGAGCGGCGAGAGAGGAGAAGAGAGAGGCATCGGTGTCATCTTTGGCAACGAGGTGAAGGGCGTACACCAGAGCGTGGTTGATGCCTCCGACGGCTGTTTGGAGATTCCGCAGTTCGGCACCAAACACTCGCTGAACGTCAGCGTCACTGCCGGCATCGTCATTTGGGAGTTCGCGCGGCGAGAACTTTTCAGTGAACAGTGAATAGTTTGCAGTTTACGGTTGACAGTTTACGGTTTTCAGTTGGCAGTTTACAGAAGAAGTAAAGAGAGATGAAGAAGTTGGTCTATATACTATTGCTTGCATGGATGAGCATATCGGCGACGGCGCAGGAGCGGCAGGTCGATATGGGCAACCCCACGTTTGTGCCGATGGTGAAGGTGGGCAAGGCACTGGTCGATGGCGACAGCATACAGTATGTGGAGATGAACGACATCTATGTCTATCCTGTGCCCGAGTTCAAGAGCGAGCGACAGCGACAGGCCTACAACCGGCTGGTCTATAACGTGAAGAAGGTGCTGCCCATCGCCAAGGAAGCCAACGCCATCATCATCGAGACCTACGAGTATCTGCAGACGCTGCCCGACAAGAAAGCGAAGGACGAGCACATGAAGCGGGTGGAGGCCGCCATCAAGAAAGAATACACCCCGCGCATGAAGAAACTCACCTATTCGCAGGGCAAGCTGCTCATCAAGTTGGTCTATCGCGAATGCAACTCTTCTTCCTACAACCTTGTGCAGGCCTTCCTCGGCCCTGTGCGTGCTGGTTTCTATCAGGCCTTTGCCTGGACTTTCGGAGCCAGTCTGAAAAAGAAATACGAGCCCGAAGGTGTTGACCGACTTACCGAGCGCATTGTTCTCATGGTGGAGTCGGGACAGCTGTAGTGTCACAGGTCAGCGAGACAGGTTGAACTGGTCATCCAGACAGAGCTTCCGGCTCATCCGGACAGAGTCTCCAGGCCATTGGGACGAAGTGTCCGAGACCGTCGGACAATTTGTCCGGATGGCCTTCGGACTGATTGTTTTGAAAAGAATACGTAAGAATACGGGCGCAGGGGTGATTTTCCGTGGATAGCCCACACAGCTCCCCCCATCGCCTAACCAAATATCTTGGCACTACGGAACATGAAGAATGGCAGGTCATTGACACCATGCACTTGAGCACGCAGTCCTTTGATTTTTGAGTTGAAAGACTCTGCAGAAGCATTGGTAGACCTGTTGTTGAAAT
>JAFSWU010000081.1 GCA_017444365.1 Prevotella sp. | reverse complement strand
GGCAAGCACTTTTTTCAATTATTTTTCATTTATTTTTTATCTCACTGTATATCAATTAGAAAATTTTTCAAACAAAGCAAGAACAAGCATTAATCTACACCTAATTAATATAATAAAGAGGGAAAATCAAGGCAAAAAAGCGTCTTCTATGTGGTTAACGACAGGCTCACCATCCCTAAAAATGATGGAAATGATGTCGAAACGCGTGCTTACATCTAACCCATTTTGAAAAATATAGGCATTGGCAGCCGAGATCAAACGACTTTGTTTTTGACGTGTGACAGCCATATCCGGATCTCCATATTCATCAGATTGACGTGCCTTCACTTCAACAATAACCAATTCTTTACCTTTCTTGGCTATAATGTCTATTTCCTTGTGAATATTGCGCCAGTTCCGCTCTACAATATCGTAACCTTTCCGCATAAGATATTGAGCAGCAACTTCTTCACCAAGTTTCCCTACTTCATTGTGCTTGGCCATGACTGTCAATAATTATACCCCTTCCCTATCTTCATCTTCTCTATCTGATAATGGCCAAGATAGACGATGCCTAAATTGCCATCGATGGCAATCTCTGTACCCATTTCGATCGGGTGACCGTTAAGTCGGCCAAACTTATCGTCAACATCAACCTCAAGGCCATCGCAACTAACCACGCAGACCTTGCCCAACCGCACAGCAGTCACCGCCGCATGCGATGTAGCACCGCCACGTGCCGTCAACAGGCCGTCACAGTCGAAGATCATGCCGATATCTTGAGGGACTGTGTCAGGACGCACCAAAATAATCTGGCTGTCAGGATGTTGTTCACGCAAAGCCTTAATCTGATCGGCATTGAAAGCTGCCAATCCATTCATTGCGCCTCCTCCGATGCCCATACCATGTCCCAACTGTTGCATCTCGTCGGGCGACTGTACGAAGGCTATCTTTTCCTCCTCCGCTTTGAGGTCTTGGTCGCGAATTTGCAAGATGTGGAAGTCCTCAGGCTTATCGGATTCAAAGGTAAACTCCATCTCTTGTGGGCTATAACCCATATTTTCAGTCAATTCCTTGGCGATAGCATAAATCTTCCAATAGATACCGGGCAATAGCGTTTGCATCGAGGGACCTTCCAGGTTGGACGCAATGCGTTGCGTCTCGCCAATCGGCAGCGGCTTAACAAGACCACCAACAATGTCTTCGCCTTGGCTGCGCATGGTGAAGTCGCCGTAAAGATGCACACCTGGACGTTCGCGATGCGGGTTCTGTGTGAACACCACGCCAGAGCCTGAAGTCTCGCTTCGGTTACCAAAAATCATCTGTTGGACAATGACCGCAGTGCCCCAATTCTCGGAAATGCCCAAATGGCGACGATAGGCCAAGGCTCGCTCCGAGTTCCACGACTCGATGACCATATTGACACAATCAATCAGTTGCTTGAAAGGATCTTGTTCGAAGGCCACGCCATTGTCTTCAAGAATACGCTTGTAGGAATGGGCAATCTCGCGCATTTGCTTGATGCTGAAGTCAGCCTTCATCTTCACGCTGCTTTTCTGTTTGAACGCATTGATTTCGTCATCAAAGACATCACGTTCAATGCCTTTGGCCATGCCCCAACTCTGCAAGAAACGCCGGTAGGAATCCCACACTGCCCATGCGATGCTTTCGTCTCGAGCAATGGCTTCGGCAATCTCATCATTCAGACCCACATTCAGGAAGGTATCCATGGCACCCGGCATAGAAATGGCCGTACCCGAACGCACCGAAACCAACAAAGGATTCTCTGGAACACCAAACTTGCGTCCAGAAATCCCTTCCAATTCCTCAATGTGTTTCCTTATCATGCCATGAATCTCAGTACGCAGTTCGGGAATGGTATTGATAGTCGAATTGCGGCGGAAAGTCTCCGTAGTGATAACGAAGCCTGGAGGCACTGGCATACCGTGCAGGTACAGGTTTTTCAGGTTGTTGGCCTTGTTTCCGATAAAGACCTGGTTGTCCATCTTAGGCGTTTCTTTCCAGAACGGGCTGACCAGCATCTCCGAGTTATAAGTCATGATGTCGCTGATGAGTTTCTCGTCCAAGGTGGCTTCCATGGTACGCAAAGAGTTGAGGATACGGCCAATAAAGTTATCCAAAGGCTGCATCAGGAAGGCATCGGAAAGGAGGTCGCGATGGAATTCCTCCGACTTTTTGTTGATTAACGCAGCCGTCTCACGCTCGCTAAGTTTTCCCTCTGGGTCGAAGAGTTGCGGAATGACAATCTTCAGTGGGTATTCATAAGACTTTAGGAAGTATTTTATGATGATGCGACGAACGTCCTCGGCAATGAATTGGAAGATGTTGATATACTGTCCGAAAGAGAAGCTTCGCGAGGTCAAACTGTAGCGCAACATATCGAGTTTTGAGTTGAAGCTCTGGTTGGTGATGCCATCGAGTTCGAGGCCGTTGCGGAAGTATTCAAGGATGGAATAAATCTGATTCAGCGTACGCTCAGAGATGTATTCCAGGTTGATGCTCTGCACCACTTTTTCCATCAGCTGGGTGGCAACGCGCTCCAAGCGGAACGTCAGGCCCATGGCCTCAAACTTGTTCTCGCGATAGGTGCCGTACATCGACGGAATGCCGATGGCAATATGGCGCTTGTGGTAGATGTTCTCC
>JAFSWU010000080.1 GCA_017444365.1 Prevotella sp. | reverse complement strand
TCGAGCATCGTGGGAATTTCGCGAGGAGCACGCCCCAGTTTTTCTTCTTTGACGATGATGACCGTCACGCCTGCCATAGCCAGATTTTTCTGGGCACCGGCATAGATGCAGTCGTACTTGGCAACGTCAACGGGGCGAGAGAAGATGTCAGAAGACATATCGGCAATCAGGGGAACGTTGACATCCAAATCCTTGCGAATCTCGGTTCCGTAGATGGTGTTGTTGGTCGTGATGTGCAGATAGTCGGCATCGGCGGGAACGCTCCATCCCTTCGGAATGAAGGTGTAGTTGGCATCGGCACTTGAAGCCACCTCTACAACCTCGCCGAAATGCTTGGCTTCCTTCATGGCCTTCTTGGCCCAAACACCTGTATTCAGATAGGCAGCCTTCTTCAGAAGGAAGTTGCAGGGAACCTGCATGAACTGCAAGGATGCACCACCACCCAGGAATACAACCGTATAGCCCTCGGGCACCTGGAGAAGTTCTTTGATAAGAGCCATTGCTTCATCAATAACTGCCTGGAAATCCTTAGTACGATGGCTAATCTCCATCAGGGAAAGTCCACTACCATTAAAATCAAGAATCTGCTTTGCGGTGTTCTCAATCACTTCGCGGGGAAGCATCGAGGGACCGGCGTTGAAATTGTACTTTTTCATAAGGTGTACTTATTTTTGATGTTAAATGATTAATCTTGTCACGAAAAAACGTTGCGAAGTTACATATTTTTATTGAAACTACCAAAAAAGTATCAAAATAACTTCCTTAATTGCCTTTATTCTTCCGGATATACGCGTCAATTTCGTCAAACTCCTTTCCCATATTCAGGTTCAGATAGATATTGTAGAGCATCAGAGACCATTGAGAACCCTCATCGGGCTTCAGTTTCCGATACGCCTCCATGTAGGGACGGGCCAGCGCGTAGTTGGATTGTATCTTCTGCTTGCGCTCAGCCGTTAGCGGCAACTTGCTCAGCGACTCGGCCCGACGATAATAGGCAAGCCCCGCGTTGTAGTAGGCATCGGGGAAGAGGGAGTCCTTTCTGATGATCTGGTCGCACAGGGCTACGCACTCGTCATATTTCCCCAGATTCAGCAACGCCGTGCTCTTGGCAAACAGGAACGTCTGGTTGGTACTGTCCGCACGCAAGGCCAATGTGGAAAGGGAATCCACACGGTTCCAGTCGGACAGCTCACCATAGTAGCTGACCAATCGGGGGAAGAAGAAGGGGAACAGCGGATAGCGGGCGAATCCGTCGTGAAGCGTCGCCACATAGCGCACGATGTCGTTCTGCAACTTGTAGGTCTCGGCCAGATACTGAAGCGTAAGGTTGTAATGGGCCGTGTCGCACAAGGCCAGCGTTGCATAGCGAAGGGTGCGCTCAGGATCCTGCATCTTGTATCCGCAGAAAACGGCCCAATAGGCTGCCTCGCAAAGGTCCTTGTCGGAGTCGGCATATTGGTAGGCACTAAACAGAGGTTGGCGGGCACAATCTATATAGCTGTCGAACAACGGGTAGGCATCGCCATACTTCTGCTTGTTGGCAAAGAAGAGCCCACCGTTGTAGAGATTCGGACGGAAGTCGTTGAGGTAAGCCGCATGACGCTTCCTGTAGGAGGGTGCGGAAACACCCTTGGAGTTAGGAGCCGCATCCAAAGAGTCGAACCCCTCAAGAACCAAGAACATCTTCTTGGTCAAAGTGAATAATTGGGCTGTGTCATACCCCTGTTTCAGATAAAGTTTCTCGTTACCCTGTTCGTATTGTTTCCTGACTGCATCAAATAGCGTCAGCCATATTTTTTCGTTATTCCTGTTTGTTGAATCTGCCAGAAGCTTTCTCATCGCCTGCTCTGCCTGATCAAGGCTCTTTCCGCTCTTGATATTGGCCTTTGCCTGCGAGATCTCCTTCTTCTGTGCCGTCATGTGCAGAGGCAACAGGAGCAGAAACAACAAATAAACAATTCTTTTCATTCCTTATTATATACAAAGGGGGGTGTGTCCCTTTACTGTATTCCGAACACACCCTCCTGTCTTTTCACGAAACTTATTTCACTTTCAAGATCTCTTCCATCTCCTTGGTGCGCGGGTCGTCGGCGCTATACACCAGGTAGTAGCATTGGTAGAGAGGATATGCCCAGTTGGCATGATCGCGGTTCGGATCAATCTCGCGTGCCCGCTCCAGATAGCCCAAGGACTCGCGATACATCTCTTTCTGCACATTGCGGTTGTTCTCGATGGTGGCTGCCTTTGAGTTGATGCAGAAGCCCAGGTAGGTAAGCACAACGGCGTTGGTTCCGTCAATCTCGATGCACTTCTTGAAGGTCTCGATGGGTTTGTCCCAATCGGGCTTCTCGGCAGAGCTGGCTTCATTCATCTCGTTCTGGCCCTTCAGCGCCCAAGCGGTTGCGTTGTTGGGGTCTTTGGCAATTCTTTCTTCCACGAGCTTGTTCACCTCTTCCTTCTTGTCTATGCTTGAGTAGAGGTTGCAAAGCGTTCCGAATGCTGCCTCGCTGTCGGGGTTCTTGGCATAGAAGTCATTCAACTCATCGATATACTTCAGCGTGTCGGCTTTGGTCTTCAGGTTCGACTGGCCGATGGAGAACTTCAGGTTGATGGCTTCCTTGGCTTGCTGGGGATCCAGAGCGGCGATGTCGCAATACTTCAGGGCCTTGTCAAGCTGCTTGGCCTGGTTTGCATAGAGAGCCGTGAAGTAGGCCACCTGTCCGATGAAGGTTTGCTCTGAGGCTTTGTCAACCTGCAGGAAGGCATTGTCATCGGTATCGAGGAAAGTTCCCCAATACTTCAGCACGCCATCCTGGTCGCCCTTTCCGGCTGCTGCGTTACCGGCACCAATCAGGTTGATACGGGCAGCAAGAGCCAAAGGACGGTTCACCTCGCCATACCTGGGTTTCACTTTACCCTTTTCGTCGGGCATCTGGTCGTACTTGTCACACTCGATGGCATTCAACAGAAGGTTATAGGATGCATTATACAATCCAATGGTGTCGTAGGGAGTGGGATCCTTCTTCTCCAACTGAGCTTGCACATTGGCCTGCATCACAGCATTCTCGGCATCCACTTTCTCCTGAGAGAGTTTCACCAGATGGTTGTAAGCCTTTGCTTTCTCGGCAGGAGTGGCCAACTGGTCAAGGGAAGACTTTACCAAGGCAGAAGCCTCAGCATAGGTCTTGGCTTTCATGATTGCTTTCAAAGCTTCGCTGTCGCCAGCAAACGCGGTAGAGGTTCCTAAAACCATCAATGCCGCAATCATCATTTTCTTCATAAGCTGATAATAATTAAAGGTTTATGTTCTTGTTCTTAAAATTCTTATTCCTCGACAGCACTCTCTGGCTGAGCCTGGGAGTCGCTCTCTTGTTCGTTTGACGTATCAACATCCGATTGGTTTATCCGAGCTTCCATTTCTGAGCTCATCACCTTGCACACGCTGGCTATCACGTCGTTCTTCTTCGCCAGGTTGATCAGGCGGACTCCCTGCGTGGCTCGTCCCATCACACGAACCTCGGCAACGGCCAGGCGGATAACGATACCGCTCTTGTTGATAATCATCAGGTCGTTCTCGTCGGTCACGTTCTTGATGGCTACTAAGCGACCAGTCTTATCGGTGATGTTCAGCGTCTTCACACCCTTGGCACCACGATTGGTCTTGCGGTAGTCTTCCACCTGGGAGCGTTTGCCGTAACCGCTTTCGCTCACCACCATCACGCTTTCGTTCTCGGCATCGTTGACCACAATCATACCCACAACGGCATCGTCGCCATCGTCATCGAGACGCATACCGCGCACACCTGTTGCCGTACGTCCCATCACACGGATGGTATTCTCGTCGAAGCGCACGGCGCGACCGTTGCGGTTGGCAATAATCAGCTCGTTCTTGCCGTTGGTCAGACGCACATCCACCACCTCGTCACCCTCGGCAATATTGATGGCAATCACACCATTGGCACGCGGACGGGAGTAAGCCTCCAACAAGGTCTTCTTCACCGTACCGTTCTTCGTACAGAACACAATGTAGTGGGAGTTGATGAACTCCTCGTCCTCCAAGCCGCGTCCACGCAGACGGAGAATGAAGTTCAACGAGTCATCGGGCTCGATATTGAGCATATTCTGAATGGCACGCCCCTTCGAGGTGCGGTCGCCCTCGGGAATCTCATAGCATTTCAGCCAGTAGCAACGACCCTTACGCGTGAAGAACAGAAGCGTCTGGTGCATCGTGGCAGGACAGATGTACTCGGTGAAGTCCTTGTCGCGCGAGCTGGCACCCTTGGCCCCTACTCCGCCACGAGCCTGCTCACGGAACTCAGAGAGCGGCGTGCGCTTGATGTAGCCGAGGTGACTGACGGTAATGACAACGGGATCGTTGGGATAGAAGTCCTCAGCATTGAACTCGTGCTCGTCGGGGATGATCTCTGTACGACGCTCGTCGCCATACTTCTCCTTCACCTCCTGCAGCTCTTGCTTCATCACTTCCTTGCAACGCTCGGGGTTGTCGAGAATCTCCTGCAAGTCGGCAATCAGCTTCATCAAGTCGTCGAACTCCTGATGCAACTGGTCAACACGCAGACCTGTCAGCTGCGACAGGCGCATATCAACGATGGCCTTCGACTGGGCTTCATCCAAATTGAAACGAGCCTCCAAATTGCGCTGGGCATCACTCGGGGTCTTCGACTGGCGGATGATGTGAACCACCTCGTCGATATTGTTCACGGCGATAATCAAGCCCTCCAAGATGTGTGCGCGCTCCTGTGCCTTCTTCAAGTCGTAGCGTGTGCGACGGATGGTCACGTCGTGACGATGCTCAACGAAGTACTTCACACATTCCTTCAACGTGAGCAGGCGCGGACGGCCCTTCACCAAAGCAATGTTGTTCACAGAGAATGAGCTCTGCAAGGCGGTCATCTTGAACAGCTTGTTCAGAATGACATTGGCGTTGGCATCACGCTTCACGTCGATGACGATACGCATTCCTTGACGGCCCGACTCATCGTTGGCGTTGGAGATGCCGTCAATCTTGCCCTCCTTCACCAGGTCGGCAATATATTCAATCAGCTGAGCCTTGTTGACTCCGTAAGGAATCTCGGTCACCACAATCTTGTCATGATGCTCGTCGCTCTCAATCTCGGCCTTCGCACGGATGATGATACGGCCGCGACCGGTCTCGTATGCATCCTTCACTCCCTGCAAGCCATAGATGTAGGCACCCGTGGGGAAGTCGGGAGCCTTGATGTATTGCATCAGCCCGTCGGTATCAATCTCAGGATTGTCGATGTAGGCGCAGCATCCGTCGATGACTTCGCCCAGGTTGTGAGTAGGCATATTCGTGGCCATACCTACGGCAATACCGTTTCCGCCGTTCACCAGCAGGTTGGGAATCTTGGTCGGCATCACGGTCGGCTCCTGAAGCGAGTCGTCGAAGTTGTTCTGCATGTCAACGGTATCCTTCTCCAGGTCGTCCATGATATGCTCGCCCATCTTCGAGAGGCGGCACTCGGTATAACGCATGGCGGCTGCGGAGTCACCATCGACCGAGCCGAAGTTACCCTGTCCATCGACCAGCGTGTAGCGCATGTTCCAATCTTGAGCCAAGCGCACAAGGGCACCATACACGGAAGAGTCTCCGTGAGGGTGATACTTACCCAACACCTCACCCACCACGCGGGCGCACTTCTTATAAGGATTGTTACTTGTATTGCCTATGCCCAGCATACCGTAGAGAATACGACGGTGTACGGGCTTGAATCCGTCTCGCACATCAGGCAGGGCGCGAGCCACAATTACAGACATCGAATAGTCGATGTAGGAGGACTTCATCTCCTCCTCAATGTTGATTTTAATGATTCTGTCTTGATCAAATGTCTGATTTTCGTCCATTGATATTGTTGTTTATTAACTTGTTCTTTTTGCTCGAACATCGCCGAGAATGCCATTTAT
>JAFSWU010000079.1 GCA_017444365.1 Prevotella sp. | reverse complement strand
CTTAACTCCACCCTCCTGCATGTAAGGCATGTGGCAGTCGGCACAAGAAACGCCGCGCTGACCGTGGATGCCCTGCTTGGACATCTCGTAACCTGGGTGCTGAGCCTTCAGGATAGGAGTCTTAGAAACAGCGTGAATATAATCGTAGAATCCGATGCTGTCGTAGTATTCCTCAGCAGCCTCGAGGGTAAGCCCCTTGTCGTGTGGGAACATCAGGTAGTTAGCCTTGCCTGGGTTCTGTGGGTCATCGGGCTTGATGAAGTAGTACTCCACGTGGCACTGAGCACATACCAGCGAGCGCATTTCCTGATGAGTCTGCTTCTTAACATCGAGACCACGGCGGGCAAATGCCTCATAGAGTGCAGGACGTGCAGGGCGCAAGTCCATAGTGCGTGCATCGTGACAGTCTGAGCAACCTATGGTGTTATGCATCTCAGATCCAAGTCCGCTCCACTTGCCCTCGTAAGCATAGTAGTTGGTTGGATCGAACACGCTCTTCTTGTCGCTCAGCTCGCGCATCATGCGGGGTACATCGGGACCCTTACATGTCCAGCAGGTAGCTGGCTGCATGTCCTTATCGCCATCAATGCCTGGGTTTCCTGTACGCAGAATCTTGCGCAGGTCTTCGATACAATGCTTGTGTCCGCGAGGGGTGTTGTAGTGGCGAGAGAAAGCATAACCTGCCCACAGCACTACCATCTCAGGGCGCTGCTCCAGAACATCGACCTCCTCAGAACCGTTGTACTTCGACTCGAAAGAGGTATCCTCGGTCTGAGCCCATGTCTCATACTCACGAGGATAGTCGGCCTTGAACTTCTCGTTCTGGGCCACGATACTGTCCTCAAAAACAGTGCGCTTGTTGTTAAAAACACTCGCTACTTCAGCACGGCGCTCCATCAGCGATGATACGAGTAGTCCCAATAAGAAGACCACAACCATTGAGCCTCCGAAAAGAGCCCATCCTTGCCATTTCTTTAATGTCTTAGCCATAATATTTCGTTTTTTTTCGTTATTCCATTATTTCGACAACATTCCCTGCAGCCAGTCGGGAACAGGGCTTGGTGGCAGCGGTGTGACACCCTCGGCGTTTGGCGTAGCCATCAGCGAGTTCATGCCACTGTGGGGCACGTTACGATGGCAGTCCCAACACACCTTTCCGCCCTGGGCCTGCTGCTGCATGTAACCCATACGTCCTGTAGATACAAACTCCTGATTCAGTTGGGTGTGGCAGCGGATGCAATTGTCCATCACTACCTGTCCCGTCAACTCTTCTGCCATCGGAGCTTGGCGCTCTGCATGAGTTACGAAGTAAGCCGTATGCTTCAGTCCGTCCATTGCCTTAAAACCATATTTTAGGGCAATATTCTGATGAGGAACATGGCAATCATTACATGTGGCATCTCGTCCATGCGAGGAGTGACTCCACGTAGCATAATAAGGTGTCATGATGTGGCAGTTCACACAGGCTGACGGGTTATCACCCACGAAATAGGTATGCGCCCTGAGCAGATACATAAACAATCCTCCAAGTCCGCATACCACACCCGCCACAACCAATAATCCTACCTTTTGCCGATAGGAAAACCAGTCCTTCAGTGTTAAGATATCTTTCCAATTCATGCGTAGAATATTCATGTTTTGCTGCAAATATAATCATTTATGAGG
This sequence comes from Prevotella sp., assembly GCA_017444365.1. Classification (GTDB taxonomy): domain Bacteria; phylum Bacteroidota; class Bacteroidia; order Bacteroidales; family Bacteroidaceae; genus Prevotella. The sequence goes on along the minus strand of JAFSWU010000079.1, from coordinate 4,470 downwards.
ATATGATGTGGTAACATTTGTTACCGCATTCCAATAAAATCCGTTAAATTTAAGAATTATTCACCAAAAATCGCTAATTTTGCTCTCATTATGGATATCGACACCTTGCAAGGGCTGAAACAATGTCCCCTTTTTAGAAACTTGGAAGAAGTAGAGATTATATCTCTGATGCACACTGTCCGTTACAGGATTATCCGCTGTCGTAAAGGCCAGATTTGGGTCAGCGCAGGTACTGTTTGCCAACATGCCGACATCATCATCGGTGGTGAAATGGTGGCATACGTTACTGGACCATCAGGAAATGTAGTCCGAATGGGTGCCCATCAGCCTGGCAAACTGCTGGCTCCAGCATTCCTCTTTGCTAATGATAATCATTATCCCGTGACAGTTGAGGCGACTATGGATACTACAGTCCTGCGCCTGACATACGATGACCTTGGGAAAATTATGCATAGCGACCAGAGGCTGATGACGAACTATCTTCATATGCTCTCAAACATCATTTCCCTGTTAACCAAGAAGGTTCGCATGCTCTCCATGAGTGTGCGCGAAAAGGTATGTCTCTTCTTGATGGAACAAAGTCATCAGCAACAGACGAAGAACATTCTCCTCCCCATGTCGAGACAAGAGCTTGCAGACCACCTCGGCATTCAGAAATACTCTCTGCTGCGTTGCCTGAATGAGTTAAAACAGGAAGGTTCCATTCGTGTAGAAGGTCGTCATATCCTACTGTTATCTCCACTGATTGTATAGGATGGGTCATTCTAAAATCCCTCGTACCATTCCTTCAGTACATACCAGGCTTTTTTGCGCTCGCCACGGTCGCTGACGAGCCCTTTCATGTTGTAGTAGTCCTGAATACCAGAAAGAACGCGACGGGGAGAACGGAAATCTTTCAGAATCCAAGGGGTGGTGCCTGCCAGTCCATCGATTTTTTCGAGCATGGCGAGGTTCTCACGATAGAGGTTCTCTTGGAATTCCTCAGTCCAACGTTGGTTCTTTTCACCGTGATAGCCGTACTTGGCACCACCGCCGAACTCGCTGATGATGACGGGTTTGTCGTAGGGAATCTCCCAACGCATCTTCGGTGCATCGTTCACGTCGCGATACCAGCCGACATATTGGTTGAACGACACGACATCCACCAGTTCGTGCATGTTGTCCTGCAAGCGATTGACGTAGTTCGATGCCCCTGTAACCTCCATTGCCATCGAGATGAGACGGGTGGAGTCCTGACTGCGGGCATAGCGGGCCAGACGGCCTAAGAAGGCATCACGCTCTACGGAGTGAGGCGTTTCGTTGGCTATTGACCAAATGATGACGTTGGCGCGGTTGTGGTCACGTCGAATCATGTCGGTGAGTTGTTGCTGTGCATTCTGATAAGTGGATTCGTTCTTCCAGTCGATGGTCCAGTAGCAGGGAATCTCACTCCAAACCAAAATACCCATCCGCTCGGCCTCGCGTACCATATATTCATTGTGCGGATAGTGGGCCAGACGCACGAAGTTACAACCCAGTTCCTTGGCCCATGTGAGCAGTGTGCGGGCATCCTCGGCAGAGTTGGCGCGACCGCCGCCGTTGGGTTTCTCCTCATGCAGGCAGATACCCTTTAGGAAAATGGGGGCATCATTAAGCAGAATCTGCTTTCCGCGTGTCTCGATGGTGCGGAAACCTATTTCATCGTTGATGGTCTCGTCATCCATCGTAATCTCCACCTTATACAACTTTGGGTTTGTAGGCGACCATAGCGACAACTTTGAACTTTGAACTATGAACTTTGAACTCACTTGGCCGTTGGCATCGGTCATGAACTTTTGTTCTAATTTCAGCTCTGGGATGTTTAAGGTCACTTCCCGACCTGCCTCCTTGCGGTTCAGCTGCAAAGAAAAACTAATCTCTCTCTTCTTTCCTCTCTCCTCATTCCTCTTTAATGACAGCGAATAGTTCTCGATATAGGTGGGAGCAACACTCACCAATAGCACGTCGCGAGTGATGCCGCCATAGTTCCACCAGTCAAAAATTTGCGTGGGCACAGCCGCTGCGCTTCGTTTGTTATCGACCTTTACGATAACGAAATTCTTGCCCTCGTGCAGCAGGTCGGTCACGTCGAAGTTGAACGGCGTGAAGCCGCCCACATGATGTCCTGCCTCCTTGCCGTTCACAAACACGTGACAGTCGTAGTTGACGGCGCCAAAGTAGAGTATCGCTCTACGAGATTGACCATTAATCATTGACCATTGACCATGATTTGTTGCTGCCTTCCCTTGCTTTGCAGAATGTTCAATGTTCAATGGCCAATGTTCAATGTTAAAATATCGCTGGAACCACACGGTACCCTCGTAGAAGAACAGTCGTTCATCCTGTGTGTTCCAATCGCCTGGCACCTTCATCGTAGGTGCCGCATCGAAGTCATATTCAATCAAGTCTTCAGGCCGCTGCGGCTTAGCGTTATTGAAGAATCCCCAGCGTGTAGGTTTCATGCGGTAGTCGTAGTAGCCTTCTTCCTGAACGTCCACGATGTAGTGCCAGTCACCGTTAAGCGACATCGATTGGCGATTCGTCACGTTCGTCACTTGCGGCACTGCCTGTGCCCATGTTTCCATGATTCCCGCACAAGCCAGAGCTAATGTCAATAACAATTTTCTCATGTTGATTCTATTTTAATTTGTCAGCGTGCGTATCTTAATACTCAATCACCGCCACCACCGCAAAGAGTACCAATAGTAACTTCATTGTTTTGCTCATTCTTATTCTTTGATGAATTGTGAATTATGAATTAGCCCAAAACTACATCGAGCACCATCATCAGCACGAAACCAATGGCGAAGCCAATCGTGCTGAGGTTGGAGTGTTCGCCCTCGCTGGCTTCAGGAATCAGTTCCTCCACAACCACGTAGAACATGGATCCTGCGGCAAAGGCAAGTAGGTAAGGCAGCGCGGGAGTCATCAGCGAGGCCAGCAGGATGATGGCAAAACCGCCGATGGGTTCCACGGCTCCACTCAGGCTGCCGATGAGGAACGAGCGCCATTTGCTGTTACCTGCTGCACGCATAGGCATCGAGATGATGGCACCCTCGGGTACGTTCTGGATGGCAATTCCGATTGAGACGGCCAGCGCACTTGTGAGGGACAGACTGGCCAAACTGTTCTCTGCTCCTGCAAACACCACACCTACGGCCATACCTTCTGGCAGGTTGTGAATAGTGACAGCCAGGGTAAGCATCGCCGTTCGGGAAAGATGTGAACGCATACCTTCGGGCTTGTCTGTTCCGATATGCAGGTGGGGTGTCAGTTCGTCTATCAGCAGCAGAAATCCCATACCCAACAGGAACCCAACGGCTGCAGGAAAAACCGACCAAGCCCCTTTTGCTTCTTCCATCTCCATCGCAGGTATGAGCAGCGACCAGACTGAGGCAGCCACCATCACGCCAGAGGCAAAGCCCAATAACGACTTTTGCAGACGGGGTGACATTTCGTCTCGCATCAAGAAGACGAATGCCGCTCCGAGCATAGTTCCCAGTAACGGGATAGTCAATCCTATTAGAATCGTTTCCATTCGGGTGCAAAGTTACGGAAAGTCGAGAGAAAAGCCAAATTTATTTGAGCTTTTCCGAGCGTAAGTAACTTCGGCAAATCCGAAATTTGTGAAAAGCAATCTGTTTTAATGCAAAGTTATAAAGTTTTAATAATCCTGTTGCCTGGCGGTATTCCAAAAGCTTGTTCTGGTAGTTACTTTCCAATAAATGACGGGCAGCATGGTGACTACTAAGATGAGTGAGCCAATACCACCAGCGAAGATGGGTACCATGCAGCACTTACCAATAGTCTCTGAATCCTATTTCAGTTGATTATAGATTTCGTCCGTAACAGGCTCCAGCCATTCGTTTGATTCCGAACCGCCCGTCTTGACGTGAGTGGTATAGTGCTGGAACCAGGAGTCTTTCTGTGCACCATGCCAGTGTTTCACACCCTCGGGGATGTCGATTACCATACCGGGATGGAGTGGGATAGGAGCTTTGCCCCATTCCTGATACCAACCCTTACCAGAGACACAAATCAGCATCTGATGGGCACCATGATGGATGTGCCAGTTGTTGCGGCAACCAGGCTCAAAGGTGACGTTCACGATAGGCATCACGGTTGCATCGTTCTCGCCAAGGTTAGATGGTTTTATGGGAGCAACGAAGCTATCTCCAATGAAGTATTGAGCATAGTTCACGTTTGCTACACCTATGGGGATTCCGCTACGCAGGGTATAACCCTCAGGGTCGAGCCAGGCACAGAGTTCATCGACGAGTTCCTGACTGTTACCCATGTTTACAGCTCCACGCTTATGGGCAGCCAACTGTGGAGCAACATTGTCGAGACCGCTCAATGCAGCTACCGTCACTATCTCGCGGTCGGCAGCTGTAAGCTGGTCGCCAGCGAAGATGTCTCCGAAGAGGTGTGACTTCAGGTAGTAGTCATCCT
>JAFSWU010000014.1 GCA_017444365.1 Prevotella sp. | reverse complement strand
CTTCGTGCTACCATCAAGAAATATGGCCCGGAGAAGGTTGCTTTCGTGCGCATTGAAGCAGGCACAAACCTCATTGGCGGCCAACCCGTTTCGCTGGAGAACATGCTCGCCGTTACAGACATCTGCCACGAGTTTGGCATACGCTCCGTTCTCGATGCATCATTGCTACAGGACAACGTTTACTTCATGAAGACACGCGAACCCCAATGCAAATTCATGGAACCGCGCGAAATCTACAGATTGCTCGCTGCGAAGTGCGACATCGTGTACTTCTCGGCACGCAAGCTCGGATTCTCCCGCGGAGGTATCATCACTAGCATCGACCCGAAGTTCACCAACGAGATGATGGAGTTTGTTCCCCTGTATGAGGGATTCCTCACCTATGGCGGCATGGAAGTACGCTCAATGGAAGCAATGGCGCAGGGACTCTACGAAAGCCTTGACATGGAATACATCAACCAGGGCCCCGAGTTCATCGAATACCTGGTGAACGATCTGGATGCCTACGGCGTACCCGTGATCAAGCCTGCCGGAGGATTGGGCGCACACCTCAACTGCTCGGAGTTTGTTCCGAAGATGCCCCACAACCAGTATCCTGCCGCTGCCGTGGGAGCCGCCCTCTATATCGCCGGCGGTATTCGTGGCATGGAGCGTGGTACAGTATCTGAACAGCGTGAACCCGATGGAAAGGAACGCTATGCCGAGCTGGAGTTGCAACGCCTCGCCGTGCCCCGCCGTGTGTTCACACTCAGCCAGATCAAGTATTGTTCAGACCGTGTGAAATGGGTATGGGACAACCGAAAGATCATCGGCGGATTGAAGTGGGTATATGAGCCCAAAGTGCTCCGCTTCTTCTTCGGCCGAATGAAGGAAATCGGACATTGGCAGGAAGACCTTGCTTCAAAATTCCGTGAAGACTTCGGAGATTCCTTGTAAAAATAAGGAACAGATAGAGAAAAGGGAGTAACGATTCGTTACTCCCTTTATTCATAGCAGCTTCCGATATAAAGGAACAACATGCCCAAGAGCACCAACACCAGATCTACGAACTTTGCCTTCAGGTTCCGCTCATGAAAGACAACTGCGCCGAAAGCAAAACTCACAAGCACCGAACCGCGCCGAATCATGCTGACAATGCTGATCATGGCACCCGAGAAACTCAGCGAATAGAAATACATGAAGTCTGCTGCGCTCAGGAAGATACTGATAAAAATGATGCACCAATCCCAACGAAAAGGAGTGGTGCGCTTGCGCGAGGGAACCCACAACAGCACCAGCATCAAGCCCATCAACACACATTGATAGAGATTATACCAGCTCTGAACCATCATCCGGTCCATACCGATACCGCCCTCTTCCACCGGTGCCATCAGATACTTATCGTAAAGTCCGCTCACCGCACCGAGTACAGCCGACAACACCACGAAATAAATCCACTTGTCGTGTTTGAAATCAATGCCTTCCTTCTTTCCGCTGCGACTCAGCAGCAGAAACGAAACAACGGCAAACAGCACACCAATCCATTGATACAGGTTCAGCCGCTCGCCAAACACCAGCAACGCACCTACCAGCACCATCACGGGTCGGGTGGCATTGATGGGACCGACAATCGTCAGCGGAAGATGCTTGATGCCGAAATAGCCGAAAAGCCAGGAAGAGAGCACGATGACACTCTTCAGGAGAATGAACTTGTGGAGCTCCCAGCCGCCCGAGGCAACATGAACGATGGAATCCTCGCCAATCAACGATTGGGAAGACAACACAATGAAGGGAATGAATATCAGCGATGAAAACAACGTGTTGAGGAACAAAACTGGAATCACCGCATTGTTGCTCAACGATTTCTTCTTGAAGGCATCATAACAGCCCAGCAGAGCTGCTGAAAGAAATGCTAATATTAACCACATAAGAGATGAAGGATGAAGTAGAGTACTAATACGTGATGCGCTCAAGGAACAGAGCATGTCCTGGCATACTTTCACCAGCAGAAGTGCGCCGTTTGTCGGCAACGACTTGCTTGAACTCCTCCAGAGTCATTCGCCCGCGCCCCACTTCTATCAACGTTCCGACAACCGCTCTAACCATATTGCGCAGGAAGCGGTTGGCAGTAATCTCAAAGTACCAATGATGAGTACTCATCTGATGCCAGGCGGCAGCGGTAACATGGCAAAGTGTTGTCTTTACGTCAGCCCCGGCTTTACAGAAAGAGGCAAAGTCATCCTGTGTCAACAGATATACTCCTGCTGCATTCATTGCCTCGAAGTCGAGCTGGTAATGCATCTCGCAGGAATAGCTGCGTGAAAACGGGTCTTTACGGGTATGAATATAATAATGATAGGTACGCGATGTAGCGCTGAAGCGTGCATGCATATCAGGGATGACAGGCTCAACCCTATCTACGGAGATGTCTGCGGGGAGAATTCGGTTGAGCTTATAGGCCAACTGCTGCCCATCCACTGGTCCGTCAAAATCAAAATGAGCAACCATCATGCGGGCATGCACTCCTGCATCGGTTCTTCCTGCGCCAACGATTTCCAATGGTGTGCGCAGCAATAAAGAAAGCGATGTTTGAAGTTTTTCCTGTACAGAGATGCCGTTGGGTTGCACTTGCCAACCATGATAGTTAGCTCCGTCGTATGAAAAGTAAATAAAATAACGCTGCATCGTTTAGTGTTTTGCCATCCTCTTGAAATACTGACGATGGAACTTTTCTTCTGCCCTGATCAGTTTCAGAACTTTTGAGGCTGGCAGAATTTTCATAAACTTGTTGTGATACTTCTGCTGGAGTTCCTTGATTTCTATGTCAAGAGCGTCCTGACTTTTTATTGCATCCGCGCAAGCTTTATCATTGGAAAGGTCTGTATGGCGCAGGCGTCGGCTCTGGTCAAACAGCACTTTCTGTTTCTTACGCATCTCGCGATAGAGCGGGAATAATGCCGATGACTCTTGTGGAGAGAGACAAGCCTCTGTCGTAATAAACTGCTCAAGTTCAGCATCGAACTTTGCAGGGTCGAAATGATTCTTTTTCTGTGCTGAAGCGCCAAGAGAAAGTATCATCAACAACAATATGACAAATAAACTTTTTTTCATCTCTATAACCATTTAATATTAATAACCTGCCACATAAGCATAGAAGTCTTCATTGTCCATCATCGTATAATCGGCAACCTCGTCAAAATCCCCGTTGTTGACGGAGCTCTCTATCCGAGCCATAGACTTCGGTTCTGTTGTAGCAACGTCTGAACGATGCAGATACAATGTCAAGCCCGAAACGAACAGGGTAAGCCCTACGGCAGCCGCAGCTATGGGACGCAGGAGGGAATATCGCGCCACCTTGAAGTTCGCGAACTTAGCCTTGCTATTGGATTCGTTTGCTGGCAACTGTGCCATCAGCTGCGCCATCAGCTGCGCATTGAACTGTTCAAAGTATCCTTCAGGAACCTTGAACGGCTGTTTGCGTCCGAATCGCTCAACCAAATATTTCTCTTCGCTATCCATATTTTCTTTTTTGTTTATTTGACGCTTTATTTTCGATAAGGTTTAATCGTGTTGATTAAAAAACTCTTTTATTTTCTTCACAGCCAGATGATAGCTTGCCTTGAGTGCTCCTTCAGAGGTGGTCAGCAGTTTGCTGATTTCCGCATAGGGCATCTCTTCGTAGTATCTCAGATTGAAAACCGTGCGCTGTACATCGGGCAGTTTGGAGATTGCTTCCTGCAACTGAGCCTGCGTCTCGTCGCCATCGAAGTATTCGTCTGCCATCAACTGATTGGCTACCCCAAGATCTTCATTGGCAGATATTGCCGACAGTCGGCGTTGCTTTCTCAGGAAATCGAGCGACTCGTTGATGGCAATACGG
>JAFSWU010000078.1 GCA_017444365.1 Prevotella sp. | reverse complement strand
TCAGCTTTCAAAGGTACGAACAAACAAGAAAACAACAAAAGGAAAAAGTTCGTTTTCAGATTCTTTAACTGTAAATCGTGCAATTTTCTGCCCCTACAGGTGTTGATAAGAAAAAAATTCACTAAATTTGCAAGCAATAGGAAAAGAATGTATCTATGGACAGTTGCCTTACTGGGTGGTATGGCACTGGTGTCGTGTTCATCAACAGAAGAGGTCGACGACCTCGGAGAAACCAAGAGTGTTGTGGATATGCTTTCGGAGCCACAGTACATCGAGATGACGGATCAGCAAAGGATGTTTGTGCTCGACAACAACCAGTTTACGCTGAACTTCCTGAAGACCGCGAACGATGCCGACAAGAGCGGCAAGAGCTTTATCTACTCGCCGCTGAGCATCACCTATGTTTTAGGGATGACCAACGATGCCGCTGTGGGCGAAACGGAAAAAGAGATGGAACAGAGGTTGGGATTCAACGAGGGTGGCATCCAGGCTGTCAACGACTTTTGCAAGCGACTGATTGACGGACTGCCGAAAGTTGACGACAATGTGCAGCTCAACATCGCCAACGCCATCTTCCTGAACAAGGACTATCAACTGAAACAGCAGTTTGAGCAGGACATGCAGGAGTATTACGACGCCAAAGCCGAAGCGCTCGACTTCTCGTCGCCCAAGACGCTGAGTTACATCAACGACTGGTGCAGCAAGAAGACGAACGGCATGATACCCACCATCCTGGACGAGGTAGAGCCCAACATGGTGTCGTATCTGCTCAATGCCATCTACTTCAAAGCCGACTGGACATCGAAGTTTGACGAGAAGAACACCAAGACGGAGACCTTCACGACCGAGAACGGCACCACCCGTCTGCCCTTGATGCATCAGAAGGTGCTCATCAGCTATCTGAAGAACGCCACCTGCTCGGCGGTAATCATACCCTACGGCCCCGGATTGTGGAACATGACGGTGCTGCTGCCCGAAGCCGGAAAGACCACCGACGATGTCATCAACATGGCTGTCAACAGCACTCTGCTGAACAACCAAGGCTGGTGCGGCAATCCCGGTGACACCTTCCACCCCTGCGAGGTCGACCTGAAACTGCCCCGCTTCAAGACGGCTTCCGACACAGACAATCTGGGGGAAGGCGGACTCATCTCGCTGCTGAGGCAGATGGGCATCCGACAGGTCTTCGACTCTATTTCGGCACAGATTCCTAATATGACTGATGTGCCGGTCTATATCAAGATGATGAGGCAGAAGGCTGCCATCGAAGTGAACGAGGAGGGCTCTGAGGCCGCTGCCGTCACTGCTGCTGGTTTCGTGAATACATCTATGCATCAAGAATATCCCAAAGCTTCGTTCCACGCCAACCGCCCCTTCGTCTACGTCATTCGCGAGGCCTCCTCGGGTGCCATTCTCTTCGTGGGCAAGTTTACCGGACTGGAATAAAAGAAACTTGATTTTGCTAAAGTGCGGGTTCTGTCATTGCCACGGCTCGTCTACTGTCATCATTGTTCCTCGTCACAACTCCGATACACGTCACCTTACGACATTTGCGGGTCGCCATTTCTCCGGCACTTCGTAACGCTTTGTGCCATCCGTCACCACATCTGGCATAATGGCATCACGGAACCGACGCTCATTCTTGTGCATAAGAACTGGTTTACTGCTATGATGGATGAGGTTGTCCTTCAGGTCACAACTGAAATTTGAAGGCGGGAAGTAGACCTTGATTCGCTTCTCTGGATATTGTCTTTGAATGAACTCTAAGGGTGGGACAAGATCGCTGTCGGCACTGACAAGAACAATGGTATCAGTAGCATCAAGCACACAATCGGCAATCATACGCACAGAGATATTCACATCGGTTTTCTTTTCCTCAGGCCGAGAGATAGCGTAATGGCAGTTGGGACACTGAATCTGTTTGTCGAGATACTTCCCACGTACCACCTCAAAACGGTCGCCATTGATAAGCTTGTTGGCATTGAGGAAGGCACTCTGCCGACTACTTTTCTCAGGGTTAAGCGGCGAGGCTGTAAAATAGATGACCTTCTCCACTATCTGACCTTCGCCAAGAAAACCTTGGCAGAGTCTCACCATGTCAATCCAATAGAAGTCGCCCCACTGCGGTTCGTTGCGCTTAGTGCGCCGAAGGCCGTAGTAGAAGTTGAATCCGTCGATGTAGAATGTTACGCGTTGTGCCATATTAGTGATGTATGAATAAAAAAAGCCGTCCGCGGACGGCCATGTCCATTCAAGAAAGAATGGCGGAGCTTAAAAATCTTCTGCAAAGATAGTCACTTTTTGCGACACTTCCAAATATTTCTCACAAAAAATTTGTGTAACAAACAAATTTGTTGTACTTTTGCGAAAGATTGTGCCACTAACACAAAGATATGGATAAAGAAAGAATTGTTTTTCTCGACTGGCTGCGAGTTGTGGCCTGTCTGATGGTGATG
>JAFSWU010000077.1 GCA_017444365.1 Prevotella sp. | reverse complement strand
CCCTTGGGAGAAATTGTCATCGACTTCTACGACAAACTCAAGAGCATCTCGAAGGGGTATGCGTCGTTCGACTATTATATCTGTGGGTACAGACCATCGAAACTCGCCAAACTCGATATCCTGCTCAATGGCGAACCCGTAGACGCCTTATCGACCCTCACCCACCAAGACAACGCCGTGGCTTTCGGACGTAGGATGTGTGAGAAACTCAAGGAACTCATCCCCCGACAGCAGTTCGACATCGCCATTCAGGCGGCTATCGGGGCGAAAATCATTGCGCGTGAGACCGTGAAATGCGTGCGCAAGGATGTCACTGCCAAGTGTTATGGCGGTGATGTGTCGAGAAAACGCAAACTGCTTGAAAAACAGAAGAAAGGAAAGAAGCGAATGAAGCAAATCGGCAATGTAGAGGTGCCGCAGAAAGCCTTCCTCGCCGTACTGAAACTTGATTGACAAGACTGATAACTAAACCAGGAACAACCATAAGAAAGGAGAAAGAGAATGAGGGAAGTACATACCACCCGCGACATTGCACGCGAACTGGCAAGAAAGTACAGTACCATGACGCACGACGAACTTGACATTCTCGAGAGCGTGCTCGTGCCCAGAAAATATGCCAAGGGGCAGATTATCCTTGCCGAAGGAGAGATCTGCCGTGAGATACTCTATGTAGACATCGGGTTGGTGAGGCAGTTTTATGAGAAACGTGACTTGAATAAGACACGTATGGTCACCGAGCACCTTGGGGTGGACGGCACTATTGTGATGTGTATTGAGAGCCTGTTCAGGGAGGAACCCACCAAACTTCAGATTGAAGCACTTGAAAACTCCATCTGTTATGCCCTGCCCAAGCAACGCTTGGAAGAGGTGGCATTACACAATGTCAATATTCAGATTCTCTACCGCAAAATCCTCGAGGAGTCGCTCATCCTGTCGCAAGTGCATGCCGACCTCGTGAGATTCGAGAGTGCCCAGAACAGATACAAGCGTATGTGCACACTCATGCCCAAGGTGGTGTTGCGGGCACCGCTCAACTATATCGCCAATTACCTGCAGATGACCCCGGAAACACTCAGTAGGGTAAGGTCGTCTTCGCTCAACGAATGACCATGCCGCCGCGGTTGTCGTGGACCCCCATGTGAGTGTGGTCACCGGCATGCCGAGAGCCTTTTGTAACCAACAATTAAATACGACAACAAACTGAACTTTTCTTGCATTTCACTTGCATGGTTTCGTGACAAGGACCATCTTTGCATAAATTTGCATTTTTTATTTACTTTATGTCTAATATTACAAAGCACCCGTCAAGGAAAAACCTGTTGTATCATCTCGTGGCCATTATAGTGGTCTCGATATGGGGCAGTACGCTGGTAAGCACCAAGATACTGCTGCAGGATGGCATGAGGGCAGATGAAGTGTTCATCGTCCGCTTTGCATTGGCCTATGTGGCCATTCTGCCATTCTCCACCCGGAAAGTATGGTCGGACAATTGGCGTGACGAACTGATGATGTTGGCATTGGGTATTACGGGAGGGTCGCTGTATTTCATCACGGAGAACCTGGCAGTGGGAATTACATACGTCAACAATGTGAGTTTCATCGTCAGCACCTCGCCATTGTTTACCATGGTATTCATACTGATGACTTACAGGTATTTAAAAGTAAAGAAAATACTGATTATAGGGTCGGTGCTCGCGTTGCTGGGCATCGGTGTGGTGATTTTCAACGGACAAGTAATTCTGAAACTCAATCCATTGGGCGACTTGCTCTCTGTGGCAGCCTCCTTGTGCTTTGGTGTGTATTGCTATCTGGTGAAGGTGATGGGCGACCGTTATGACTCCATCTTTCTCACCCGTAAGATGTTCATCTACGGATTGCTCACATCGCTTGTCATTCTTTTGTTCAAGCCATGGCAATACGACCTCTCCGGGTTGATGAAAGGAACGGTGATGCTCAACCTGCTTTTCCTGGGACTTATTGCCTCGTTTTTCTGTTTTGTGTTGTGGAATGTGGCCATCAACAAACTCGGTGCGGTGACGATGTCGAACTACCTTTACCTCATTCCCGTCACAACGGTCATCTTCAGTGCCATCTTTCTCGATGAGCCCATGACCGCCGTGGCCTATGGAGGAAGTGCGCTCATCCTCATAGGCGTGTTCTTGGCCAACAAAGGTTGTGCCGACTGATTTTTATAAAAGGGCTTTTTAAAGTCTTTAAGGTCTTCGGTGACTTTATCCTTTCAGATAGAGGAAACGCTTGATGCTCTTCTTGGGCGTTTTCTCGAATTCCTCATTTTGGATGCGAATCGATGAAATCTTGCTGTAAGCGGGCAGGACGTTGTTGAGTTCCTTACGGTTTTGTTCCATGATGTTCTCCAGGTCGCTGTGTGTGAATCCCATCGACTGTGCCACTTCGAGGTCGGGATGTACCAGGCCCACCAAACGGTCTTCCTCCTGTATCACGATGCTTTCATTCACCATGGCCATGGAGTTGAGTTTGTCTTCAATCTCTTCGGGGTAGATG
>JAFSWU010000076.1 GCA_017444365.1 Prevotella sp. | reverse complement strand
AGACATCAAGACCATCATGGAAAGAAGGACGGTTAAGGAGGTAAAACAATGGAAGAATGAGCATCTCAAAACCAATCCTATGAGCAAAAGGAGAAATCTACTTGTTGCATAAAACTGGGTACATCAAATTGGACACCCTAACCCCGAAAGTCGGTATCAACCTCGCTAACTTGGCTGGTGACGTAGACGGAACCAGCATGAAGTTCGGATTGGTAGCCGGTGCCGAGGCCATGTATCAGGTGAACCCGCTCATTGGTATCTCTGGCGGTCTGCTCTACTCTATGCAGGGTGCTGAATTCAAGGGTGACAATAAGGCCAAATATGACTTCCTCAACATCCCCATTCTGGCCAACTTCTATGTAGCCCCCAATTTCGCACTGAAGATTGGTCTCCAGCCCGCAATCGTTGTATCTGGTAAGGAAAAATCCGGAGATTATGAGGTTGACGTAAAGGATTACATGCAGTCAATAGCAATCGATGTGCCCATCGGTGCATCTTACGAGATTTCCGACTTCGTGATCGACGCTCGCTACAACCTTGGTATCGCCAAGATCAACAAGAACGACGGCAGCATCCGCAACAGCGTGATCCAGATTACCGTTGGCTACAAGATTCCGTTCTAAAGCGTAGTCTCATCAACATTATAATAAGCCACACCCGAGAGGATGTGGCTTTTTGTTTCTATCGTTTCACGTCTGGATGAACATCACCTTTCGGCGATTGCCTTCCTTCGGTGGACGCACGGCGAAGTGTACCCAGTAGTGGCCCTTACGATTGCGCTCAATCAGCAATTCGTCATAGTCCTCTTGGCGGTCATCAGCGGCATCGAGCAGGATGGCGGCATAGCGGATGGCCTGCTCCACACCCGCGCAACGGATATCCACAGCGCAACCCGTCAGATGATTGCTCGAATTAGCTCCGCCCACGGCTCTGTTCACGTCCGGTGAACGGTAGCCGCTCGTAATAATAATCGGCTCCACGTTCTTTGAGGTCTCATAGTCCTCACCCGGCTTCAGGCAATAGAGCGAATTGTAGGTGTATCGCAACTCCTCCAACCACGGGCACAGTCGCTTTAGGTTCTCAATCGCCTCATGACTCGGGATGTTCCCGTCGAGACTCTTCACACTCGTCTTGGTGAGCTCGCCCATTGTAAAGTGGGGCGATAATTTTGCTTGTTTGTTTAATTCTACGTTTACCATATTCAAAACTATTAATGTCCAAAGTGAATAACTGAATAAGTGAATAGTTACCCGTTTCAGGGTAACTCATTCACCAGTTTCCGATACAGCCCGTACTTCACCTTCTCAACGATTTTATCGTTTTGGAAACGGGTGATAGCCTTCGATGCCGACGGCTGAGAGCATCCAAACACATCCATGAACTGCTGTGTCTTGAACTCATCGGGCAGTTTGCGGAAGCACTCGTCGTAGCGGGTGGTGCGGCGACGCTGCACGAACTCCATGTTCTGGTCGGCGAAGTAGTTGAACGCCATCTCCCCGAAGAAGAACTGCTGGCAGCGGTACTGTATCTCCATCGCCAGACGGCAGAGGCGCTTGTCCCTCTCGTCCATCGTGAGTGTGCGGTGTTCCTGCCACTCATCCCAATGACGCATCAGGATAAACGGCAGCGAGATGCCGATGCCGTAGTACGGAATACGCTTCAGCAGCGTGCGGTCTGCCTTGTCGCCATTGAACTCGGCTATCTCCATGTGGCTGGTCTGCCACTCGTAGGTCTCGTCGTTCAGCGGTTCTATAGGCAGTTCTCCCTCCACCTTGTCGAGGCGGTAAGCCCACGTCTTCAGCGTCTCGTTGGCATCGGGGATAACCTCCTGATGTCGGCTGGCAAAGCCCTTGTCGGGCAGTGGAATCACAGCCAGTCGGGTTGACATACCCGTACCGAAGTTCCTTTGGGTCACCTTGCGATGCAGGGCATACGGCGTGCCGGTATAGATGAAGT
>JAFSWU010000075.1 GCA_017444365.1 Prevotella sp. | reverse complement strand
CCCCATGCGTTGACTAACGGGGCAACGGTGATGTCGAATGCTCCGTCGGTCTGTTCTGATACTTTTTGTGCCAGTGTGATGACTTCGATGAACATCTTGTCGGGCTCCACGCGCTCGTTGCGGTTGATGCGCGAGATGGTTGACGATGGGTTGAACATCGAAAGTGAGGCATCCACGTGCTGTAGCTCGGCCAGAATCTCGGCATGGAGATCGCGGTCGGACTGGTAGGTGATGGAGTAGGTGGTGCCGAAGATGGTTCCACGGTTATGCTGGTAGGGCAGGTCTTGCTGTTGTCGAATAATGAGTACGGTGCCGATGATGAGAATCAGCAGGAAGGGCACTTGCCAGAAAAGCCTTTTATAATTCATAGTGCTTAATGCATAATTATAGTTCGAAGGCGATGTTGAAGTTGGCACCGAATCCAGAGTTGTCGGCTTTTCCGAAGCCTGGTACGTACCATGTCTTTCCGACCTCTTCGTCGTCTTTGTGGAACAGGCGGCGGCGGTATCTCACGCTCCATCCTAAGCGCAGCGGTCCCCATATCTTAGCGTCAACGCCAATACCGAGCTCTGCCCAGTGGCAGTTGCACTTCACGTCCTTGGCGTGGTATTGGGCAACGTTGCGCCACACGGGGTCAATGACTCCGGGGTGGTCAATCTCGTATTTGAAGGTGGTGAAGGCGTAGCGGAATCCGGCATAGAGGCGATAGATGTCGTGCTTGTTCTTCATGATGTTGAAGTCCATGCCCACTTTCGCATAGGGTGCTGTTGTCTTGTAGGTGATTCTTGTGGCATCGTCTTCAACGTGAGCCTTTCCTATTCCCAGCTCAACCACGGGGAAGTATCTGTCCTTGAGGTTGACGCGAAGGGAGGCTTCGTACTCTCCGTAGTCGTAGAACTGGAACCACAGGGGGCCGACAATATCTACCCCCACGGCGATATTGCGGAAGAAGGGTATGGAGTCTTCATTGACAGGTGCTGGCGTGCGGTTGTCTGACGGCGCAAAGTTGCGTGCATGCGTGTTCATACCGCAGCAGAGGAGCACACTAATAAATGTTGCTCTTAAAGTAGATATGCAGATGTTCTTTGCTCGTGTCATAGTTCACGGTGGGATGGTTGATTACGATGGAGTCAATAGCGTGGTGAGTTGTCTCTACCCTTTTTAGGGTGTGGAAGAACGTGGGGTTGCAGTCAACGGCTTCAAAGCGGGGCCGGTCTTCCTTGTGAATGGCTACGGTGTCGATGGATTGGTTGCCCAGGGAGTCGTGCAATTCAAAGTAGAATACATCGGCCTCCGACTGGTAGCTGATGGGCAGGATGAACTTGCTGATGGCGGTAACGCGGTTGAGGAACACGGAGTCGGTGTCATCGGCTCGTGTTGTCGAAACGGTGAGCGTGTCGGCAATTGTGGTGACATCGCCCATCAGTATGTAGTTCGTATAGACGCGGTTGTTCAGCGGGCACTCAATGGTGGAGCATGCGCTGACTGTCAACAAGAGCGCTAAGATTAGGCTGGCTTTTGTCATGAAGCTTCAGGGGGTGTTATTTGTCGGCGATTCTGATTTTCTTACTGATCTGATAGTCGTTGCGGTTGGTGGAAGACCGGCTGATAAGGTCGCCCAGGAATCCTGCCAGGAAGAGCTGTGTGCCGATGAGCATGGTGGTGAGCGAGATGTAGAACCAGGGCGAGCTTGTGATGAGTCGCTGTGGGATGCCGTTGGCCAGGCACCAGAGCTTGTCGGCACCGAGTCCTACGACGGCCAGGAATCCAATGAAGAACATGATGCTTCCGAGGAATCCGAATACGTGCATAGGCTTTTTGCCGAAGGTGCTCAGAAACCAGAGGGTAAGCAGGTCGAGGTAGCCGTTGACGAATCGGTTCCATCCCATGAATTTCGACTCGCCGTATTTGCGGGCCTGGTGGTGTACAACCTTCTCGCCAATCTTGTCGAAACCGGCACTCTTGGCAAGGTAGGGGATATAGCGGTGCATCTCACCATAAACCTCGATGTTCTTCACAACCTCCTTGCGGTAGGCCTTCAGTCCGCAGTTGAAGTCGTGCAGGTTCTTGATACCGCTGATCTTTCGGGCTGTGGCATTGAAGAGCTTGGTGGGAATGGTTTTCGATATGGGGTCGTAACGCTTCTGTTTATAGCCCGACACCAGGTCGTAGTCCTCTTCCATGATCATGCGGTAGAGCTCGGGAATCTCGTCGGGAGAGTCTTGCAGGTCGGCATCCATTGTGATGACCACATTGCCCTGTGCCTCTTTGAATCCGCAATAGAGTGCTGGACTTTTTCCATAGTTGCGGCGGAAGCAGATGCCCCGCACGTGTTCTGACTGTTTCGAGAGCTCCTCGATGAGTTCCCATGAGCGGTCGGTAGAGCCGTCGTTGATGAAGATGACCTCGTAGGAGAAATTCTCTTTCTCCATCACGCGGTCAATCCATTCGTATAGTTCTGGTATTGACTCTTCCTCGTTATACAGGGGGATGATGACTGAAATGTCCATGCTATTTCGTTGTTAATGTTTTCTTGTTATAAGATTTCTGTTTATGCTTGCTGCTGATAACCGTTTCTGCGGTAGGCCCATGCAACGGGCAATGCCAGCAGGAAGCCGATGAAGATGTTTTGCATCATGAAGATGATGGCCCAATGGATGGGCTTCATGTCCATCATCATGCTTAGGCTGGTATCAATGTCCTGCTTGCTCATTCCGCTTTGTTCGTATATGGGCGTCAGCACCTGTGCGGTGTTGGCTATCGTTGTGGCGAAGGTACCTCCGTCGAGGTAACGGAAATAGAGAAACTGTGCCAGGGCAAAGATGAGCGAGGCATAGATGAAGGAGTATGCAACGTAGGCGTATCCGCGGCGGAAGGAAATGTTCCCGTCTAAGGCGTAGTTGCGGAACTGCTTGAGTCTGAAGCCGATGAAGAAGGGAGTTGCCAAGGCCAGAAAACTGCCCATGGAACTCTCGGGCATCTGTACAGAGAAGAGGAAACTCCCTATCCACAGCAGCGACATGAGTGCTCCGTCCTGGCGTGCAAAGGCTTTCACCTGTCTTATTGTGTTGATATCAACCATGTCTTGTCGTTGTCTAAAATATAATTTGTGTCTATGAATTTGCAAAGTTACGAATTATAGTTGAATAATGAGGCAATAATTGCGAGGATATAACTAAATTTATGTTAAATCGAAAAATAATTGGGAATTGTGGGTGACTAATTGTGAATTATTTTGTACCTTTGCAGCCGCTTAAGTAAAAGCAGGTCATTAGATATGACAAAACGGGTAAGTCCCGTACGGTCAGCTCCCTTCGAATCCTCCAGGACGGGAACGTAGCAAAGGTAGTTGGTTGTAGCGACGCGATACGGGTAGCTTGCCCACCCGCCTCTTTAGCTCAGTTGGCCAGAGCACGTGATTTGTAATCTCGGGGTCGTTGGTTCGAATCCGACAAGAGGCTCAAAGAATTAGCAGGGAAAGAACATCTGAAGTTTGCTTTCAAGTGTTTTTCCCTGCTAATCTTTTGATGGTCTGCCCGCCGGCAGGCTTTCCTTTTTTTAGAACAAGAATTTGTTCTCTACCCAATAACTGAGCATTCCAGCCAGATACCCGACAAGGGCAACCCAAGAGACGTGTTTCATATACCATCCGAAGGTTATCTTCTCCAGGCCCATAACAACGACTCCGGCTGCCGATCCGATAATCAGCATAGATCCGCCAACACCTGCACAGTAGGCAAGTAACTGCCAGAAGATGCCGTCAATAGCCATGTCGCCCGTCGTGGCAACAGGATACATGCCCATGCATCCTGCCACCCGCGGCACATTGTCCACAATGGCTGAAAGTACGCCAATAATGCCGGTGATGAGATAGTAATTGCCATCGAAGGTTTTACTCAGTCCTTCCCCAAGCATGGTGAGTACGCCGATGGTTTGGAGGCAAGCGACAGCCATCAGTATGCCCAGAAAGAAAAGAATGGTTGACATGTCTATACGGGTCAATATCTGGCTGACCCGTTTCTGCATAGCTCCCTTTTCTTCAGCCTTTTTGAGATGGGCATAGAAGACTTCTGTTACCATCCACAATACGCCCAAGACAAGCAAAATGCCCACAAATGGCGGGAGGTGGGTCAAAGATTTGAAAATCGGAACAAAAATAAGACCACCAACGCCAAGGAAGAAGATCGTCTTACGTTGCATAGATGTCAAATCGTTTGGCTGTACGTATTGAGGTTGTTGGACAGCAGATGGAAGCTGTCCATGAAGTGACAAGGATAAAACGTATGCTGGAATCACCATTGATATGATGGAAGGTAGGAACAGTTCCGCGATGATGCCAGCAGCTGTAATGACTCCTTTGTTCCACAACATGATGGTCGTTACGTCGCCTATGGGAGAGAAGGCTCCCCCGGAGTTGGCGGCAATGACAATCAGCGAGGCATAGATGATACGATCTTGGCGGTCGCTGACGAGTTTACGAAGAATCA
Organism: Prevotella sp.; assembly: GCA_017444365.1. Classification (GTDB taxonomy): domain Bacteria; phylum Bacteroidota; class Bacteroidia; order Bacteroidales; family Bacteroidaceae; genus Prevotella. Next base: position 2,502 of record JAFSWU010000075.1, on the reverse strand, counting down.
TAATCATCACAATCGAGGTGGTCAGATTGTCTAAAATGGCCGACAAGAAGAATGTCATCAAGGCTATGCGCCACAACAATGCTCGTTTGCTTCGGGCCTGTATGATGTGACGGACAAAATTGAAACCACCGTTCTGGTCAACCAGTTCCACAATCGTCATGGCTCCCATCAGGAAGAACAGCGTGGTGCTGGTTGAACCCAGGTGGTGTTCAATGACCTCACTCACAGACGATGCTATCTGATCCCCCTCCGCTGTCGGCAAATAAATGGAAGGATTCACCATCAGCAATGTCCATGTGGCCACCATCATCAGCAAGGCAATGGCTGCCTTGTTGATTTTCGTCATGTTCTCTATGGCTATGAAGAAATAGCCGATGCAGAAAACAAGAATAATGGATAGTGTCAGCGTGTCCATCGTTTAGAACAATTTAGTGATCATTTCCACATCGTTTCCTTCATAGAATCGGGGTTCAAGCACAGGGGTGTTCTTGAAGTCCACGAAACGGAAGAGTTGAATGGCGCAAAATTGTCTGTCTTCACTCAGGCAAACCTCAAAGCGGTAATGACCGATGGGGCTCGCCTTGGGAGCGCCTTTCTGCTGGATATCGGTAACCATCTTGTCGAGCGGCAGGTCCAACAGACGAGTCAGTCGTTCTCCCTCTGTGGGTGTGTAGTCCAATATCATTACCTTGATGGGACTTTGTGAAGGTGTATAGACGGCTTTCTTGGAAAAAAACGTTTTTTTGATGGTTATATTCTTATATGCAGAGATAGCAGCAGCCATCTCCAAATCTTTAACATTTGGCATAGTTGTTGTAATTAAAATGAATAAAAAAAGTGAATCTTCGTGTGTCCCTGTATCTACAACGACTACGCTAACGAATAATGTGCCTCAGAGCTATTACATAGTAATGGCATGAGGCCGACATGCTGAAGGGAGCCGTTTCCAATCGGCACCTGCTGTCGTAAAGATGTTGGATGGGTTTGACAATATGGACTCGACAGAAACCACAAGGGTTGGCAGTCCGTACTTTATTTGAGCCGAGCGTAGGAAGAAGCCGTTGCGGACGCGAACTGCAGATGCGGTATAGATTGTTGGCATCTGTCAGTATGGCCTCATGATGGTGTGTTTCCTGAGGCGTTGTGATCGTCGCTGTACGTTGTTCCTGTTCAATCATCGGAGCAACACCGTCTTCCTGCCGGCTACAATGTACCGTCAGCAATACTGCTATCAAGAGCAGTAATATTCCTCCGATTTTCTGAATCTTGCTCATGTTAGGGGCAAAGTTACGAAATCATTTTACTCATTTGGCTTAACGAAAACTTTTTTCCCCTCGAAGTAAGTGGCGGCGGGTTTGGCCTCGTGAATCTCTGTCACTGGGCAGGTCAGCACGTCCTTGTTGACCAGCAGGAAGTTGGCATACTTGCCCACACTGATGCTACCACGCTCATTTTCAAGAAACATCTGCTTGGCCACATCGACGGAGAAGAGTTTTTCATTGTCCAGTAAGGAACGTACGTATGTGCCTGCCTGTTCTTTCACATAGCCAGTGGGCATGCCATCGGCATCCAGCACAATCTCTCCGCCGCGCACTTCTGTCTTGCCAGCCGTGCCGTCCTCATTGATGATTCTGGCCTTTTTCAGTAGGATGGTGTTTGCAATCCCCTTGTGACCTTCCTCGTCGGCAAAGTAGATGGGAATATCGCTGCAAACGTCATCCAACAATTTGCGATAGCACAAGTCTTTAGGGAACTTCATCATCTCCCAGCCGCTGCCAAAGACAGCATGGGTTCCTGAATCCTTAGCCTTCTTCACCGCAGCAGGAACGATTTCCTTGAGGAACTTGTCCACAGCAGTCTCCCGACTCATCACTGTACCTACGCTTTGGATGGCATAGCCCAACGAATAATGGGCGTGGCCGTTACCGCAGCCTGGCATCACAAGGCCCTTGCCGGTATAATCTACAACCTCAGTCTTGCCTTCCTCAACGTAGGCTTCGGCTCCAGCCTTGTCACCTACATAAACATATTTGCCGTCTTTTACGGCAAAGACTTCTACAAACTGATTACCCTCAGATGTAAAAATCTTACCATAGACCATGAGGTCGGCAGTGGGCTTGCTGTTACAGCTGGCAAACAGACCCATTCCAATCATGACGCTCACCACGGTGATGAACGACATCATCTTCTTCATGCTAATATGAATTGTCTGTTTCGAAATTTTCATTAGTTATGAATTTCCCTTTCTTACGCTTTAAAGACTTCCTCACCGTCCACGATGGTGGCGATGATATTAGCCTGGGCAACCTTCTCGATGTCGTCGTGCAGGAAGTCGCAGTCGAATACGGTCATATTGGCAATCTTGCCGAACTCAATGGAGCCTATGCGATGTTCCTGATGCCACTGACGGGCCACGTTGATGGTCATGGCGCGAAGCGACTGCTCGCGGGTGATGGCCTCCTTCATGTTACGCGGCTGGCATAAGTCGCCAAACACCTCCTT
>JAFSWU010000074.1 GCA_017444365.1 Prevotella sp. | reverse complement strand
CCGCTCGAGGCATCCGGTACATCTGGCGAGAAGGCCGAGATGAACGGTGTTGTCAACCTTTCCGTGCTCGATGGTTGGTGGCTTGAGGGTTATCGCGAGGGTGCTGGTTGGGCATTGACCGAGAAGCGTACCTACGAGAATCAGGGCTATCAGGATCGGCTCGATGCTGCTACCATCTACACGCTGCTTGAGGACGATATCCTTCCGCTCTATTATAAGAAGAACAAGAAGGGACTCAGCGAGGGCTGGATCAAGGTTATCAAGAACTCTATTGCCCAGATTGCTCCTCACTATACCATGAAGCGTCAGCTTGATGACTACTATGACAAGTTCTATATCAAGGAGGCAAAGCGCTTCAAGAAACTCAGTGCCGACAACAACCGTCTGGCCAAGGATCTTGCCCAATGGAAGGAGGCTGTTGCAGAGCGTTGGGATTCCATCTATGTTGTTTCTTCAGAGTGGAACCTGCCGTTTAAGTCTATTGAGACGGGACAGAAGTATAGCGTGAAATACGTTATCAACGAGCAAGGTCTCGATGACTCTATCGGTCTGGAGCTTGTCAGTGTCTATACCGACAAGAATGGTGAAGAGCGTATCTACTCGATCATTCCTTTGAAGATGATCGGACGCGATGGAAACAACTATACATTTGAAGCAGAAATCGCTCCTCAGCAGGCTGGTCTCTACAAGACGAGTGTGCGCATGTTCCCGAAGAACGAAGACCTGCCTCACCGTCAGGACTTCTGCTATGTGAAGTGGCTCGACTAATTGGTATAAGAAAGGAAAAACGGCCGTTGGCATTGAAGCTAACGGCCGTTTTTTTGATATTGATGCTTGTGTCGAGAAGCTCGTATCGCTATTGAAGTTGTTTCTTGATGAAGTCCTGCAGTTCTTCTCCGCGCAATCCTTCTGCCAAGATGTTCCCTTGGCTGTCAACGATGATTGTGTGAGGGATGGCTTCTACATTTCTTAGCTGGGCGATATGTTCGTCCCATCCTCTCAACTCCGACACTTGCATCCAGTATATTCCTAATTCCTCAATGGCATTTCTCCAGGCTTTGTAGTCGTTATCGAGCGATATGCCGATGATGCCCAGTCCTTTGTCTTTCCATTGCTGGTACAGGCTCACCATGTTTGGCATTTCCTGTCGGCACGGTCCGCACCATGATGCCCAGAAGTCAAGAACACAGATTTTGTGCCGCTTGATTTCTGCGGCAATGTTGACGTTGTTGCGGTCGAGGTCTGGTATGACAATGCCCTCAAAGGGGTTTTGGCTGGTTGAGTCAGCTTGGGCAGCAGCGGCTTCTTGCACGTTGTCGGTGCTTGTCGTGTCCGTTTTTGGTCGGTTTTGACATGACAGCAAGGCGATGGCCGCAGCCACTACGAGGATAGGGACTTTTTTCATAGGCTTATATAGCTTTTGTTTGAAATCTTTTTAAATGAGGTATTGTGAGCTGATACTCTCATTGTTCTCCACACGGCGGATGGTTTCCGCGAACATATCGGCAACGGAGAGTTGTTTCACCTTCGAGCAGCGATTGGTATAGGGGATGGAGTCGGTGAAGACAATTTCCTCGAGTGCAGAATCCTGAACGCGCTCGCTGGCAGGTCCGCTCATCACACAATGGCCGGCACAGGCGCGAACACTCTTGGCTCCGGCTTCGCGCATGATATCGGCAGCCTTTGTAATGGTGCCAGCAGTATCCACCATGTCGTCGATGATGATAACGTTCTTGTCTTTAACATCACCGATAATCTGCATGCTTTCTACTACGTTGGCACGCGCACGGGTTTTATTGCATAAAACAAGAGGGGCACCCAAATACTTGGCATAGGTGTTGGCTCGCTTTGAACCACCCACGTCGGGAGAGGCGATGACCATGTCTTTGAGTTTCAAGCTCTGCAGATAGGGAATAATCACTCCTGAGGCATAGAGGTGGTCAACGGGAACATTGAAAAATCCCTGAATCTGGTCTGCGTGCAAGTCCATCGTGATGAGTCGGTTGATGCCGGCTACGCTCAGCAGGTCGGCAACCAGTTTTGCGCCTATGGAGACGCGAGGCTTGTCTTTGCGGTCTTGACGTGCCCAACCGAAATAGGGGACAACGGCAATGATGCTTCGTGCTGAGGCACGCTTAGCTGCGTCAATCATCAGCAGGAGCTCCATCAGGTTGTCGGAGTTGGGGAACGTGCTCTGAACCAGGAACACGTCGCGTCCGCGGATTGATTCCTCATAGGAGACGGCGAACTCACCGTCAGAGAATTTTGTCATGACGAGTTTTCCGAGCGGACAGCCCAGACTTGCGCAGATTTTCTCTGCAAGGTATCTCGTGCTGGTGCCCGAGAATACGAGGTAAGAGTTGTTTTGACTCATTTTTTTTGAATCTCTGTGTTGTATGTTAAAAAAACCCAGTGAACGACTATTCAATTGCGTTGCGAAGGCGCTCAAAGTGTGCAATCACTTCTTTGTAGTCAACCTGTTTGTGAATATTGAAACGGTTCCACAGGTCTCCGCAAATCACCACTCCTCCGAATCCCAGTTCCTTTGCCAGGTGAATGTTGTCGATGCTCATGCCTCCGAGGGCATAGACGTGTTTGTCGATGAGCCCCCGTTTGGCTGCTTCTTCCAGTTGCTGCATGTTGAAGTTTGAGCGTTCTTCCTTGAACTCTATGCAGTCGAAGATGTTTTTCAGGAAGACGTACTTCGATTTCCGTTTCATTTCCTTCAACAGGTCAAGGTTGGTACACGAGCGGCTGTAGTTACCCTTGTAGCCTTCTGGTACGTCCTTGTTCTCGTCGTCAATGTGTATGCCGGCGAGGTTATATTCTGATTTCAGGTAGTAATGTTCATGAACGGTGATGCGCTTGTGGTAGTTCTCTGGCAGAAGTGTCAGCAGACGCTCAGAGTACATCGGGGATGAACCAGGCTTGAAAAGGTGCAAGTCGTTCATACCCTCGTCAAAGAGAGTGGCAAGTATTTTGTCTTCTTCCACGAAAAACGTGGATTTGGTCATAATAACGAGCTTCATCGTGTCTTTTTATGTTTGAAAACGGGGACATCCCTGTTTCCTTTTGCAAAAGTACGTAATTTCTCTTAAACCTGCAACCTTAATACGAAGAAAAATCTTATCGGCTCCTATTTTTGTCTTTTGTTAGTGTTAATTATCAATAAAAGGCCGAGCGGGGTGGGGAGCATGTGCTGGAAATAGTGTACCTTTGTCAGTATGAAAACAGATAAAGAGACTTTCGAAGGCGTTGACCGCCCGATGTATATCCTTGAGGAAGAGCACTTGCGCAGGAACCTTTCCCTGATTCAGCGTGTTTCCCGCGAGGCAGAAGTGGAAATCATCTTGGCTTTCAAGGCCTATGCGCTATGGAAGACATTCCCGATCTTTCGTGAATATATAGGTGCAACAACGGCCAGTTCCCTCTATGAGGCTCGGTTGGCATACGAGGAGTTTGGCAGCCCTGCCCATACTTATTCGCCGGCCTATACCGAGGGTGAGATAGATGATATAGCCCGCATGTCGAGTCATCTTACGTTCAATTCGCTGAGCCAGTATGAGCGTTTCTCGAAGCGGGCGCAGAAGGCTCACCCAGGAATCAGCCAGGGATTGCGTGTCAATCCTGAGTATTCTGAGGTGGAAACGCTGATTTACAACCCTTGTGCTCCAGGAACCCGCTTCGGCATTTCAGCTGGTCAGCTCAGCAATCAACTGCCGGAAGGAATCGATGGATTCCACTGCCATTGCCATTGTGAGAGCGGTGCAGATGTGTTCGAGCGTACCCTCTCACACTTCATGGACAAGTTCTCGCGCTGGCTTCCCCAGTTGAAGTGGGTCAATTTCGGTGGAGGCCATCTGATGACTCGAGAAGATTATGATGTCCTACACCTTATTAATATATTAAAGGAGTTCCACCGCCAGCATCCTTGGCTGAAGATTATCTTGGAGCCGGGAAGTGCCTTCGGATGGCAGACGGGGCCGCTTGTCTCGCATGTCGTGGACGTTGTGGAGGATCATGGGATACGCACGGCCATATTGGATGTGAGTTTTACCTGTCACATGCCCGACTGTCTGGAGATGCCCTATATGCCCGCAGTGCGTGGAGCGCGTGTGCTAACAGCGGCAGAGGAAGCCGATGGAAAGCTGCGTGAAGGCGAATGGCACTATCGTCTTGGCGGAAACAGCTGCTTGTCGGGCGACTTCATGGACGGTTGGGCCTTCGACCATCAGTTGCGGATAGGTGAGCGCATCATCTTCGAAGACATGTTGCATTATACAACCGTCAAAACCTGTATGTTTAATGGCATTGCCCATCCTGATATTGCCTTGCTCCGTGCTAATGGCGAACTGCAGACCTTGCGCCGCTACACATACGAAGACTATCGCAATCGTATGGATTGAGGCAAGGTGAGAGCCTTCTGAATACTATAGATAAACTTTTTTTGAAAAAAAATCATCAAAAGTTTTGCAAGTTCGGAAAAAAGATGTACCTTTGCAACCGCATTTAGAGAAATGCACCTTTCAAAGGTATTTGCGGAAATAGCTCAGTTGGTAGAGCACAACCTTGCCAAGGTTGGGGTCGCGGGTCCGAGTCCCGTTTTCCGCTCAACATTCTGAATAAAACCAATGCCCAGGTGGCGGAATTGGTAGACGCGCACGTTTCAGGTGCGTGTGCCGCGAGGCGTGCAGGTTCGAGTCCTGT
>JAFSWU010000073.1 GCA_017444365.1 Prevotella sp. | reverse complement strand
TTTCAAACGATTAAATGTATAATCAACTAAGTATTGATAATAATAGGTTTCTTTTTACTATCTTTGTCTTCTAAATATCCTAATACACCTTTGGGATGATTTGCAGCCTTGTGTCCTTCTTCTGTCAAACCTATCAATTTCTCGTCCTTTTCCGTGTAGGTCAAACTATATAGGCGATAGGTCTCATGTATGACGCTTTCGGCAAACATCTCGTCTGCAAATGGATTATTATCATTGCACTTGTTTTTAAGTTCAGATGCGAATTGCCTCATGATTTCATCAGAGAGGTCACTTGCTCTAACCTCTCGATTCCTTTCTGATATATATTTCAGAATGTAGTTAATAATTTGTTCCTTCAATGAGTCCATAATCTATATCTCTTTATTATCTGTCCACTACCAAATCAAACTCTTGGTTCTTATTGTAATTTATCACCATCTGTATTAGTTCCAATTTGTCTGCTACCAAACCAAGTGCTTGTTCTATAAGTTTATTAACCTTTCGTAGATTTTGATTTCTTAACCTAGTATTACGTGTTTTCTCTCGTGTTTGTTCATTACGCATATTTTCCTCCTGCGTGACCCAACGAAGATTTTCAACGCTATTATTTGTTTTGTCGGTGTCTATATGGTCAACAACAGGTTTGCTTTCTGGGTTAGGAATAAAAGCCTCAGCGACCAAACGATGCACACCTTTACTTGCTACTACTAAGTAGCCATGAGCGTTTAATCCGCCCCTAAAGATTCTATTGCTTTTTTTATCCCTTACACGTCCTTTGTTGCTGACTTGAAACCTCTCTAACGAAACTATGTCTTTCCATTCTTCATCTTTGAGATTAATAAATGGCAATTCGCCAAACTCTCTTTTAACTTTAAGTCTAATAGCGCTTTTACTCTTGCTGAAAAAGTCAGAAAGATCAGAAATATCAAAGCCTTGTTCTACACGAAATCTAAATTCTTTCGTTTGTTCAAAAGTCCATTTATCTTTCAATTTGTCTCGCATCAATCCCGCTTGAACGAGTTCTGCATATAGAGAACTTATTTCGTGACGTTTTAGCATGATGCCAAATTGTTTATTTATAGCAGGACCCACTTTGGCATTTGGCTTTGTATCGAACAATGCCACGATGTCTTCTAACTGTTCTTTGGTGAAGTCTTCTATCATAAGGAATACCTATCTAACAATGCTACAAAGGTACTCAATTTAAGTGAAGAAAGGCGTCTTTAGGCATAAAAAGTACTAATCCTTAACCATCTTTAGTTATTTTCATACAAAAAATGCATGAGCTTATAGGGAATTTGCTATATTTGTAAATGAATCATCAAAGGAAGGCTAAAATAGATGCTATAGGAAGTGAGTTGGAGTAACCAACTGACTCCAAATGGCATCTGTAGGCACATCTTGAGAAATGGTTCGAACGTTGAACTTAATACCTTTACGACCATGACAAAAGTCATCCAAGCGCATCGATGAGCATCAAATTCTGCCAGGAGTTTGCAAGTCAGGTTAGCTGGCAGAAGATTGATGAGCGCACAGGTGCTGCCGTGGAGGCCGAGGACATCACGGACGGCGGCAGTGACGATACGCCTGCTGGCAGTGGAACACCCCCGGCGAGAATGGAGTTGATTAGTGGATGAACTGGAAAGGATAATCGCTGACAAGGCAAACCGCCCAGAATGACATCTAACTGCTATCGGCAAGCAATATTCTCTCAATAGCCTTGCTTGCCGATTTTACATAGTTTTTTGACAATAGCGAGGAAGAAGCGTTAGTTGTGACAATTTGTAACGTCAGCGCCTTTGTTTGTCGAACAGTTCAGAATGGCGTCCAATATCAATTAAGATTATTTCCTTTCCATTATCAAACTCTTTCCAAATAAGTAGGCAATCATCGGTAATATGACATTCCCAGCAGCCTTTATACAATCCGCCAAGAGAATGTTTAAGGTACTTTGGAGGCAATTGCCCACTACCTGCAAGAATGTCTATCACTTTTGACAGATTGCTTTCGCTGCAACCACGCTTTCTGCATCGTCTTAAAGAGCGTTTGTATTGACCTGTCTCTCGTACCGAACAAATTTTGTCTGGCACAGGCTGTTGATTAGCACTTTGAGCATTGCTCACTTTTGGGTTCTTGCTGATTGTATGCAAGGAACTGACTGAAGTTTTTTCTTTCTGTTTCATGTTGGTGTCCGTTTTTGTCGAAGCCCATGCTTCACGGACATTTTAGTGGTTCCTCATGCTAAATGTAAGGGCAACTGTTTGACGGCAATAATGCCATTTCGCTATAACCAACTGAAACAGAAAGAAGTACGTATAGGAACTTACGCCGTCGTCGGCCTGTTTTAGGCCTCATTATTGCGTAATTTACCGCATAATTTGGTCGCTATATTGTCATTTTGAGGTTGAATTGGGCAAAATCTTAGGGCAAAATACCCTATTTTGTCACTATGACTAAACATCTTTTAACTAAAAGATGATGAACGACGAGAATTTTTCCGTTGAGAAACCGTCGGCCATTGCATCTGGCTATGCGAAACTGCTAGAGAAATCGATGGTCATGCTGAACGAACTGAATACGGTGGCGAACATCTCAACGCTGTCTATGCATCGATGCGGACAACGTCCACACCATCTTGAGCCAGTTGTATGATGACATTATGTCGCTCTGCTCGGATATGATGGGCGTGGCGAGGGCGATAGCCAGACTGGGTGCGCTCTTTTTTGTCGCATATAGTGTATGGCAGACATTAGAAAATTGCGCACGACTCCATGGGTGGTGCGCTCTAGTGGTGGAGGAATATAGCGACGAGCAGTTTGTACCAAGCGTGGTGGAGCAATTCTGCAAAATAGTGTATGAGGACGATGACCACTTCATCTTTTTCAAGCCTTTCTTCAATCTGTATTTCTCTGTCTACGCCGATGCGCTGCTATGGTACCAGCAGGGGAAGATTGACTATAAGATTCTGCATGGAGTTCCAAGAATTGAGTTGGATGGACGGCAGCCGAACACCTCTCAACGGAAGGCGATAGAAGATGTATATCGTGTCAATGCGAGAGATGGTGGAAGCTTATAAGAAACTCTATCATGTTGAATGAACAAAGAGTTAAAACAACCGAATGATTTGGTTATCTCAGAATTTTGTTGTACATTTGCGCATGATAATGGACAACAAAAGCGGCTGGGTTGTTCATCATCGGGTGTTCTTTTAAGCAATTCATAGCAGAACAAGGAGATTAAAACGGTCTCTTATCCGGACTCGGCTTTGCCGCTTGCCAGAGCAAGAACCCAGAAAATTCTCAATCTCCCCAACTGCCTTTATATAAAGAAATCCTGCAAATTCTTGCAAAGTTACGAAAAAAATGCGACATATAAGCCAATAGAACAAAGAATTTGCATTTTTCTTCTGAAGAAGACACGAATACACATGAATAAACACGAATACACAAAAATTTATATTACAAATTGCCGTACGATCGGTCATTTGTGTTACTTCGTGTTAACCCTTTGCAAAAAAATCATAAAAGCGATGCTGTTCATGCAAGATTCTGTATTTTTGCATGTTGATAGAATAAAAGGATACAAACACTATGCGACAGTACAACAGGAAGAGCATTACATGGCTGACGGCCCTCGTGATGGCGGCTACCCTCCTATCGGGTTGCAGCACCGAAGACAGCGAATACACAAATATAGAGGCAGATTATTCGACCACTTTCATGGGCAACTTCGAGGGCAGCTGGTACATCTATAACGACGACGCCTTCGGGCGAGAAGATGCATCAACGGGGTTCTACAACGAGCTGCCGTCGTTCGATCACTATGCGAGCTTCATCATGGCACCCGACAACTATGAGGAGCTGATGCAGCAGATTCATGGTGTGGTACAATTGACGGCCGACTCCATCATCATCAGCGACATGGTGTCCAACCTCTTTGCCATCATCGTGGACACCTATCTGCACGACGGCTACCGTAGCCAACGATGCGGCTCAACGGGCAACACACAGTACAGAAGCAGGGTAATGCAGGTGGGCAACAGCACGGCTACGAACTACCTCTCCTTCGAAAAGGCAGACTATACGTTCCAAGCCTATTTCGGCGACACTACCTACACCCTCACCGTAGAGATGAACGACCCCGGCGTATGTATCATCAACCGTGAGAACCGCTCCATCGTGGTGGAGCAGCGCATCAAGGCACTGCGGGCAACAGGACTGCCGGAAGGACTCCTCGACAACGGGGAAACCAACTTCAACGTGATGTTCAACGAGCAGCACCCCGTCGTGGTACGCTTCTATTCTCGTTTCTGAGCACTATCGTGAAGACAGAGCAGCAGCTGCTATATGCCCTCAGACGGAGGGAAAGGGGTGCCGGACGGCAACTCTACACCCTCTATAGCGGACGACTGATGGCCGTCGCCCTGCGCTATATGGGCAATAGCAACGATGCTGCCGACGTGTTGCAGGATGCGATGGTCAGGGTGCTCACAAGCATCGACCGCTTCGAATACCGCGGCGAGGGGTCGCTCAGCGCTTGGATGACGCGCATCACCGTCAACACAGCCCTCAACCAGCTGAAGCACCGACAGCCGATACCCCTCGACGAACTGCCTCCGAATGTGGGGGAAGAGGATGGCGACACCGACGACCCCGCTGTAGACATCCCACCGGGGGTGCTGATGAAGATGATCGCCTCACTGCCCGACGGCTACCGCACCGTGCTCAACCTATACGTCTTCGAAGGCATGACCCACCGCGAGATAGCCCTTCAGTTAGGCATCAAGGAGAGCTCTTCCGCCTCACAATATTTCCGCGCCAGACGGATGCTGCAACAAAAGATAAAAGAATACATCAACCCAACTAATCGACATCGGGAGGAAAAGATATGAAGAAGCAAGACTTTGAGTCGCAACTGCGGCAACAGATGGAGGGCTACGAGGTGGCTCCTCCCGATGGACTGTGGGAAGCTGTCGAGCGGCGGACTGCTGCCGCCGACGGCAAGCGTGCCACGACGGTAGCCCTGCGCCGTTGGTGGGCTGTCGCCGCTTCGCTCCTGCTGCTCATCGGCGCCGGCACATGGCTGTTGCATCAAAATGAACGCACCTCCGTTCAAGAGATTTTATCTGTTAACGGGAATCCACAATCCCAGAAAACCGCATACGCTGAAGGGAATCCGCAATCCTCGTCCAGCATATCTCGCTCCGTTGAAGGGGATTTGCAATCTGTTGAAGGGGATTTGCAATCCCCGACCAACACTTCTCGCAACGCTGAAGGGGATTTGCAATCACCGACAAACACTTCTCACAACGCTGAAGGGGATTTGCAATCACCGACCGCTGAGCAAGAGGACTTGCAATCACCGAACACCGCCTACGCTGAAGGGAATCCACAATCCCCGTCCATCATTTCTCGCTCTCCGCTCCCCGCTCCCCGCTCCTCGCAATCAGTTCAAGGGGATTACCGCTCTTCGAAACCCTCGCAATCCCCACACCTCATGGCATCCGTCTACTACGGCAGCGAGATGATGGGCGAGACAGCCACGGCCAACCCCGTCTATATGAGCCAAGCCATGTTGGCCAACTTCAGCTCGGCCGAATACTATGCCAACGAAGCAACACGTGCCGAGGAGAATGTCGTTCTCGCGGGCTACGAGGAAAAGAAGGAATATGCCGCGCCCGTGAAGCTCGGACTGCTCGTAGCCGTACCACTGACAGGCCGATGGGGACTGCAGACGGGCCTCAGCTATATGCGCCACCGTACCTTCAGCTCGCAGAAGACCACGAGTGCAACCATCCACGACCGTCGCACCTATCATTATATGGGCATCCCGCTGCAGGCTACCTACCAGCTCGTCAGGTCGTCGTGGGGCGGCATCTATGCCCTTGCCGGCGGCGAGGCCGACTTCAATGTGAAGGCCCGTGGCGAAATGGACGGCCACGACTACTCCCCCCAGCACGACCGTCTGCAGCTGTCGGCAACCCTTGGTGCCGGTTTCCAATACACCCCGCTGCCGCAGATAGCCCTCTATGCCGAGCCGCAGATAGCCTACTACTTCGACAACGGCAGTGCCGTGGATACGCGTATGAAGGACCAGCCGTTGAACTTCTCCCTGCAGTTCGGCCTGAAATACATCTTTCGATAGGAAAATTTCTTTCGGGGATTGAAGGAGAGTGCAACAATCGTTCAAAAAGCTTTTGGGCATTTCTTTGTTAAATTGTCAAAAAAGATTGAGAATAATTGGACATACCGTTGCTATTATTCTCAGTTTTTTGTATTTTTGCAATCGCAATCAACTTTTCACCTACTAATCGAACGAACTAAAAGCGAACAAACAAAACAGATAACATTATGAAAATAGGACTATTCATTCCCTGTTATGTCGACGCCGTGTACCCTGAGGTGGGCGTCACCACATACAAACTGTTGAAGAGCCTGGGGCTCGACGTGGAGTACCCGCTCAACCAGACGTGCTGCGGACAGCCCATGGCTAACGCAGGATTCGAGAAGATGTCGGTGCCGCTGGCGGAGAAGTTTGAGGAGAAATTCAAGGACTTCGACTACGTGGTGGCTCCCTCGGTGAGCTGCACGGCTTTCGTCAAGATCAACTACCCGCGGCTGCTCAAGGGTAAGCACGAGTGCCAGACAGCGGGTAAGGTGATGGACGTGATAGAGTTTCTGCACGACGTGGTGAAGGTGAAGAGCCTCCCCGGACGGTTCCCCCACAAGGTGAGCCTGCACAACTCGTGCCACGGTGTGCGCGAACTGGGACTGAGCTCGCCGTCGGAACAGAATATCCCGAAGTTCAACAAAATCAAGGACCTGCTGCTGCTGAAGGAGGGCATCGAGGTGGTAGAGCCGGAGCGCCCCGATGAGTGCTGCGGCTTCGGAGGGATGTTCTCTGTCGAGGAGACGGCTATCTGCAAGCAGATGGGGCACGACAAGCTGGAACGCCACATCGCCACAGGTGCCGAATACGTGACGGGGCCTGACTGCTCCTGTCTGATGCACATGGCAGGCATCGCCCAGAAAGAGGGCAAGACCATTCGTTTCAAGCACGCTGTGGAGATACTGGCCGCAGGATTATAATTCTTCATTCTTAATTCATAATTCACAATGAGTACACCACATAGTAAAGCAGCAAAAGAGTTCTTAAAGAACCAGAAATACGCCGCATGGCACGATGCCACCTTCTGGTCGGTACGCTCGAAGCGCGACAACATGGCACTGGGCCTGGGCGAGTGGGAACAGCTGCGCGAGAAGGCCTCGCAGATTAAGCGGCACACCATCACCCACATGGACGAATATTTGGAAAAGTTTGCCACGAACGCCGAGAAGAACGGGTGCATCGTACACTGGGCGAAAGACGCCCGGGAGTTTAACGAGACGGTCTACGACATCCTTCGCGAACACAACGTGAAGAAGATGGTGAAGTCGAAGTCGATGCTCACCGAGGAGTGCGAGATGAACCCCTACCTTGAGAAGAAGGGCATCGAGATCGTGGAGACCGACCTGGGCGAGCGCATCATCCAGCTGAAGGGACAGGCTCCCTCGCACATCGTCATGCCGGCCATCCACCTGAACCACGACGACGTGGGCGAGCTCTTCGAGGAGAAACTCGGCACGGAAAAGGGCAACCACGACCCGACATACCTTACTTATATGGCACGCCTGTCGCTGCGCAACGAGTTCCTCACGGCCGATGCGGGCATGACAGGAGCCAACTTCGGCATCGCTGAGACGGGCGACATCGTGGTATGCACC
>JAFSWU010000002.1 GCA_017444365.1 Prevotella sp. | reverse complement strand
CAGCATCAGTGTGACCATCCAACAGAAGGACATCACCATCAGCGGCATCCTGGCACAGGACAAGGTCTATGACGAAACGACCACCGCCACGCTCACCTACGATGATGTCGTGTTCGGAGGTATCGTTGAGGGCGACCAGCTCACCGTGACGGCCAAGGGCACATTTGCCGATGCCAATGCAGCGACGGACAAGACCATTTCCATCACAGAGCTGACACTCGGCGGACCAAGTACCGCCAACTACAAGCTTGCAAATGAGGGACAGCAGACCACCACCACTGCCACTATCACCAAGGCTCCGTCTTCCGTGACCAAGGCTCCGCAGGCCCGCACGCTCACTTACACCGGTCAGGCACAGACGCTGGCTGAACAGGGTGAAGCCGCAGGCGGCGTGATGCAGTACAGCCTCGACAAGGCAGGAGCATTCTCTGAGACCATCCCCACGGCAACGGAGGCAGGAACCTACACCTTATATTATATGGTGAAGGGCGACGCCAACCACCTTGACACTGAGGCCGAGAGCATCCAGGCAACCATCGGCAAGATACTGCTGACCGTAACCGCCAACAACAAGCGAATGTTCTGCCATGAGGATATGCCGACGCTGACCGTCAGCTACGACGGCTTCATCAACAACGATTCCAAGTATTCGCTCATCAGCGAGCCCGTAGCCACGACAGAGGCAACCCCCGAGAGTGAAGCCGGAACATACGACATCCTCGTCAGCGGCGGTGAGGCGGTGAACTATGACTTCACCTATGTCAAAGGCACGCTGACCATGCTCATCCCCGAGTTCACCGACGAAGAAGGAAAGGGCGTAGAGGCGGAGATTGTGACCAACAAAGAGGGAGAGGCCAACGCCGTGCTCACGGAGCTTCCCAACAGCTTCTGGGAGGGAACGGGCGACATCCCCACCGCCGTTACCGACACCGAGGGCAACACCTACGAGGTGACACAGGTTGATGCCGAGGCCTTCGACGACATGGGCTCCGACATGATTGTTGTGTTGCCCGAGGGACTCTCCACCACTGAGCCGGTGACCAATGTGGTGAATGGTGACGGAACCTGCGAAACACTCGACCTGACAGACATTGAGAACTTCTCACTCCCCACCGACGTGGAGGCTGAGAACGTTGTCTATGTCCGCGAAGTGACGGAGGAGACAACCACGGTATGTCTGCCCTACGACTTGCCCGTTCCAGAGAATGCTACAGCCTACACCATGGTGGGTGCCGACGACGGAAGCGTTTCCTTTGAGGAGCACACGGGTGACCTTGAGGCCTACCAGCCCTATCTGCTTGTCGTTGAACAGCCCGCATCAGCACGCAGGAGCGAAAGTTCAGATCCCACGCCGACCACTCTGAATCTGGGTGCAGAGAATGTTACCATATCACACAACGCCGAAGAAGGTTCTATCCAAAAGCACCATTTCATCTTCTACGGAACCGTAAGAAGCATGTCGCATGAGGAAGCGTATGAGAAGAAAGCCTACATCATGCAGTCGGACTACTCCTGGCGCATGACGGCAGACCCCAACTTGGGCAAGCAGCCGTACCTGGCTCCGTTCCAGGCTTACCTCCTCTATACGGGTGAAGACGAGATGAGCGAGGTTGCCACAACCCTTGAGCCGGCAACGCCTACCGAGATTCAATCCATCAAGGCGGGACAAGCCACAGAAACGCTGTCAAGCAGTTGGTATGACCTGAACGGGCGCAAGCTCACCGGTAAGCCCCATCAAAAGGGCATCTACCTCTATCAGGGCAGATTGGTCGTGATTAAGTGAGTGAAGAGCTCAAGGTCATCGTAAAATAAAAAACTTTCTGTA
Source organism: Prevotella sp. (assembly GCA_017444365.1). Classification (GTDB taxonomy): domain Bacteria; phylum Bacteroidota; class Bacteroidia; order Bacteroidales; family Bacteroidaceae; genus Prevotella. Next base: position 3,774 of record JAFSWU010000002.1, on the reverse strand, counting down.
AATAATGAATGCCGCTATTCCCACGAATGGCGGCATTTTTGGTCTAACGAGAATTGCCACGTCACACAGGGATGCCACTTCACTCAGAGAAATGGGCGACCCCTCCAGGTTCGATGCCTCATGCAGGCAGACAACCAGGGGTGCGAGGTGATTTTAGGTTAGAGGTAATAGGTAAGAGGTAATAGAGTTCCTCTCTCATCTCTCCTCTTTTGTTAAAATATTTGGTCAAAAAAAACGCTCGTCTGAAAGTCGCAATCTAGAGTGGAAAGTTGCACAGAACAGCGGTTTTGTGCAGGTGTTTTTATGCCTTCATGGTGTCGGAACAATGCAATGAGATGCTCAAAGCTATGCTTTACACCCTCACTACAATGGAATGAGCAGCTCGTTACATTGAGTTAAGAGGGGTGGAACATAGAGTTGTGAGGTACAACTCTAAGAGTTACACTCCAAAACTGACATCTCCGAATCCTCCAAAACAGAGCCCAACGGACTAATCTTTTGATAATCAATAACTTGCTGAAACCGCAAAATACTCGCGTATTTGGAGACGAAGGACTCCTCGCTCGCAAATACGCGATTCTCCAGAGGGTGTTTGTCATAAAAAAGTCATACACGGGCTTGCCTTGCTACTTTAACAAAGGAATAAAAATACATTCTGCACAGGACACTCACATTTGCTCATTTTTTCGGTTGAAAAGTATCAATAGTTAAAAAAAAGTACTATCTTTGCAACTTCAAACAAAACTCATATGATACGGAAACACATTCTATACATTATTATATTATTGAGTATGGTCTTTGTATCGTGCTCTCAGAGCGGGAAGAAGTATAGGATAGGCGTGTCACAATGCTCGGAGGACATTTGGCGTGAGAAACAGAATGCGGAGCTGCGGATGGGTGCCTATTGCCAGGGAAATGTGGAGCTTCGCTTTGCCGCAGCCTATGACAGCGATGAGCGACAGGTACAGCAGATTGACAGTCTCGTTGCAACAGGTATCGACCTGCTGATTGTGGCACCGAACCAAGTGCAGACCATCTCACCCGCCATCGACCGCGCATACGACAAAGGCATCCCCGGTCTCGTGTTCGAGCGTAAGACCAGTTCGCAAAAGTACACCGCCTTCATGAGTGCCGACAACTATGAGATGGGGCGCGTGATGGGAGAGTATATCGTTTCTCAGTTGCACGGTCATGGACGTATTCTTGAGATTATGGGCTTGAAAGGCTCATCGCCTGCCATAGAACGACACAAAGGATTCATGGATGCCTTGAAGGATTATCCGTCCATTGTCGTTGTTGACACGTTGCAAGGTGACTGGACAGAAGAAAGCGGTTATGAAGTAACGAAGCAATGGCTGGTTCGTTCCCAACAACGAAACAACCCTACAACGAAACAACCCATTGACTACGTTTTCGGACAAAACGACCGTATGGCAATAGGTGCGCGGAAAGCGATTGCCGACGCTAAGCTCAACACGCTAAACTCTACACGCTACTGCGGCATCGACGGACTGCCTGGTGAAGACGGCGGCATCCGACTGGTCCGCGACTCCATCCTTGATGCCACTTATATCTATCCGACACATGGCGACCGTCTGATACAGTTGGCTTTAGACATTCTGGAGGGCAAGCCCTACCAGAAGGAAGTCCTTTTGATGTCGGCACTGGTGACACGCGACAACGCACATGTCTTGCTGATGCAAAATGAAGAGATTGTACGCCAGTCTGGGTATCTCGACCAGTTGCACGCAAAAGCCGACAGCTATCTTCATGAACTCGACATCCAGCGCATTGTCAGTTGGATGGCTGTGGGTGTCATCGTGCTGCTGTTGCTGACGCTGGTGCTGCTTTACCTCTATCATCGTCGCAAGATTGCCCTGCAACATGAGCGCATCGTAAACACCCTATGGAACATGAAGGCCGAGGACATTCCCGCTCTGTCAGAAGCCTCTGCTCCCCAAAAGGAGGCTGAGCCCGCTGTGGACACAGAACCTATAGAGACCACCAAGGTCGAATCCGCAGATATCACCGAAGTGGACGAGCCCGCAGCTGTGTCATTATTCATTTCCCGCTTCAAGGAGGTTGTGGAAGCACGTTTGTCCGACAGCGATGTCAGCGTAGAAGACTTGGCAACCGACATGCACCTCAGTCGCGTGCAGCTCTATCGCAAAGTGAAGTCCATCACCAACTCGTCGCCTGTGGAACTGCTGCGAAATGCCCGTTTAAAGAGGGCCTACCAGTTGCTGCTCACCACCGACAAGAGTGTCAGCGAGGTAGCCTACGAAGTGGGCTTCACGGCTCCCAGCTACTTCACCAAGTGCTTCAAGGAAGAATACGGAATGGTGCCTGGCGAAGTGCGAAGTGCATAGTTCATAGTGCATCGTTCATAGTTTTGTGCTATGAAAAATCGTTCATTCCATCGCAAAAATGTTACATTGCAACAAATTTGGGATGGCATGAACGATTTCTTTTATACCTATCATTAATTAGTCAATACTTTTGCAACAGATTTTGAACCAAACAGTATTAACTAAAAACAAAACGTAAATGAAAAGACTAAGGAGAATCCTGATGAGCATGTTGCTCATTCTTGCCAGTACAGCCATGTACGCGCAAACGGAGATGACAGGCTCTGTTGTCGATGAGAACGACGACGGAGTCATTGGAGCTACCGTCATGGAAAAAGGTACGACGAATGGAACCGTCACCGACATCGACGGTAACTTCAAACTGAAGGTGAAGGCTGGGGCCACTTTGGTAGTAACCTACGTCGGCTATGAACCCGTGGAGGCTGTTGCTGCTCCAGGCATGAAGATTAGCCTGAAGGAGGACGAGCTGATGCTGAACGAGGTGGTGGTGACGGGCTATACCACCCAGCGCAAGGCCGACCTGACAGGTGCCATCTCGACGGTGAGCCCCTCAGACCTGGCAAAGCAGAACGAGAACAACCCCATCAAGGCCATGCAGGGTCGTGTGCCGGGCATGAACATCTCGGCCGATGGTAATCCCTCGGGAGCTGCCAGTGTACGCATCCGCGGTATCGGAACACTGAACGACAACGATCCGCTGTACATTATTGATGGCGTGCCCACAAAGGCAGGCATGCACGAGTTGAACGGTAACGACATTGAGAGCATTCAGGTTCTGAAGGATGCCGCCTCAGCCAGCATCTATGGTTCGCGTGCCGCCAATGGTGTGATTATCATTACCACCAAGAAGGGCAAGGATGGTGCTGTGAAGGTGAACTTCGATGCCAGCGTTGCCGCTTCGCTCTATAGGAATAAGATTGAGACGATGAATGCCTCCGAGTGGGGTCGTGCCTACTGGCAGGCGTGTGTCAACGACGGTCTGAATCCGAACAACAACAGTCTGGGCTACAACTTCGAATGGGGATATGACAAGAATGGCAACCCCGTGCTTCATCATCTCTCCATGAATATGTACCTCGACGAGAATGCATCTGTACGTTCTGGCGACACCGACTGGTTCGACGAGATTACCCGTACGGGTGTCGTACAGCAGTATAACCTCTCGGTGAGCAATGGCTCGGAGAAGGGTCACTCATTCTTCTCCGTGGGTTATTACGACAACAAGGGAACCATCAAGGACAGCCACTTCAGCCGTTTGTCGGCCCGTGCCAACACCGATTATAAGTTATTCGACGGTATGGTGACCATCGGCGAGAACTTCACCATCAACCGCACGCAGGGTGTTGACGCCCCTGGCGGCATTCTGGAACACGCATTGGAGTTTAACCCCAACTTCCCAATATAT
>JAFSWU010000072.1 GCA_017444365.1 Prevotella sp. | reverse complement strand
TTTATTTTCGTTCTAAGCGACTTTTAGCATTTTTTCAAGCTACAAAAGTACAATATTTTTTCCACACAGAAAACAAATAAAGCCAAAATAACGCATTTTTAGGTTTTGTAACGTGATTTTTCTCAGGAAAAACATCATCACGTTGGATGGTATTATCAGAAAATAATGTAATTTTGCGGAATCATTCAAGAACAACAGACATGAATACCCTATTCAACAGATATAAACGCAGCCACCTGATAGCAACAGCCGCGGCTGTCGGGCTGCTCATTTCAGGAGTGGCCGTCTATTTCTCCTTCCACCCTTCCCAAGAGAGAATCCGCAACAGCATCGCCATCATCGAGGGAAGGCATTTCTATCAGATCGAGATGGACGGCAAGCCTGTCATCTTCTTCAGCCAACTTGCTGCCGACTCCACGCTGGCCGATGTTGCCCTGAGAAGCGACTCGGCACAAACCTTCACACACAAGGACACGGCACTCTGGGTTGACCGCTTCCCCATCATCCCCTCATGCAGAGGTTGCCTGCTCACCCGCAACAACATCGACTCTATCAAACAGACAGATATTCCCGTCATCGTGGAAAGAGAACGGGTAAAGCTCGACTCACTCCTCCGATTGATACAGGAAGAGGAAAGCGAGCTGAAGTACTACCTCCGCGTTCACGGGGTGCAGGACGAAGGCTATAACATGATAGCCGACTATACCGCCGAACACGAGAAGAGGAAGGACAGGTTGACAAAAGCCGCCCAGTTGCTCAGCAACTCCGGCTCCGTCAGCATCCGCCTCATCTCCACCTATCGTGTACTCTACAACGATGAGAACGGGAAAAGACAACAGGATGCTTGCTTCGTGAGACAACAGTCGGGCAACGAGGTTCTCATGCAGACAACCGACCGAAAGACTCCCAATGGCGTGCATAGCATCTTCAAACGAGCTGCCGAGGTCAAGAAAACAGCCGGCCGACCAATCCAAGACACCATCCTGCAACCGCAACCCCCAACTGAAGGACACGCCGTTTGGCGCGACACGGATGGTTCGTATTACGAAGGCCATTGGCAGGACGGCAAGCGCGACGGATTCGGATTCTCCCTCAAGAACGGGACTCTTCGCGTGGGAGAATGGAAGGCCGATGTGTTCAAGGGCGAGAGGCTGCTCTATACCAATGAGCGCATCTACGGCATCGACATTGCCCGCTATCAGCACGGAAAAGGGAAAAAGAAGTATCCTATCGACTGGAAAAACCTGCGAATCTCACACCTCGGAACGCTCAGCAAGAAACAGGTGAGCGGGATGGTTGACTACCCCGTGAGCTTCATCTTCATCAAAGCTACCGAAGGAAAGGACATCAAAAACGCTCACTATGCCAACGACTATGTGGCCGCACGCAAACACGGATTCCACGTGGGCAGCTATCATTTCTTTTCCATCAAATCGAGCGCCACGCAGCAGGCTTACCACTTCCTCAAGACTACACGCTTCAACAAAGGCGACCTTCCGCCTGTGCTCGATGTGGAGCCCTCCAATGCACAAATCAATAAAATGGGAGGCGCGGAAGCTCTTTTCAAAGCTGTCCGCACTTGGTTGAAAATAGTAAAAGAGAGGACTGGAGTATCTCCAATCCTCTATGTCAACCAGCAGTTTGTCAACAAGTATCTCCCGCTGGCACCCGACGTGAAGCGCGACTACGATGTGTGGATTGCACGCTACGGAGAATACAAGCCCGACGTAAGACTTTCCATCTGGCAACTCTCGCCCGACGGACGGGTAAAGGGTATCAAAAGCGAAGTGGACATTGACGTATTCAATGGATATCAGGACGAGTGGCAGGAATTCTTGCGCAACAAGACCGTAAGATAATCCATCGTGAGACAATCCACTTCCAATGGTTTTACAGCTTCACCTTGCGCAGAAACTCACATGCCAGATGAGCCACTTCCCGTTCATGATTCGAGAATCCATGATCAAGGCCGGGCAACAGCTTAAACTGGCTGTTCTTGATGACATAATGGAAACGTTCTCCATACGTGTAGGGCACAACAACATCATAGGAACCATGAATGACGAGAGCCGAACCTTTATAGAGCCTGGCTGTCTCGTAGATTGGAAGCGTCTGTGCCACACGTGCATACTCGCGCCCTAACCACAAATCGCCACCTACAGGAGCACGCTCGGGCAAATCATGAGGATTATAGGATTTACCAAACAGATAGCCACGCAAAGCATCATCACGCAAAACACCTGCCGGAGCCAGCAACACTTCTGCGGCTATGCAGTTCTTTCCCAACTCTGCGGATGTCATCGCGGTAACCACACCACCCTGCGAATGGCCGACCATTGCCACACGGCTCACCCAGGGCAACTGGCGAACATAATTATAAACACACTTCGCATCCTCAATTTCATTCAGTACAGTCATGTTCTCAAAGGAACCCTCACTCTTGCCGTGACCATTGAAGTCGAAGCGGATACTTGCCATTCCGTGTGCTGCCAAGCTGTCGGCAAGTGTTGTCAAAAGCCCGGTTTCCTTGTTAGAGGAAAACCCGTGACAGAGAATAACCATCGGCATCTTCTTGCCTGTAGGCACATCCGGTGTTTGGATGGCGGCTACCAACTTTCCTACTGCTCCTTGAATCTCCACCTGCTCCGTCTTGGCCGTAGCATGTAATGCCAGGAAGAGCATACTCAATAAAAACATTCTTCTCATACTTCTTTTATCTTGATTTGATACGTATTCTTTAGTCTCTTGATTCGTATTCTTTAGTCTCTTGATTCGTATTCTTTTATCCTTTCACTTTCTCCTTCAATATCACGTAGATGATAACCGGTGCTCCCACCAAGGGGGTAACAGCATTCAGCGGCACTAAGCCTTCCTCGGGTAACGTACAGATGAAGTTACACAACAAGGCGACTACCGAACCCGTGAGCAAAGTTGCGGGCAACAAGCGCCGATGGTTCTCTGTTCCTATCAGCAAACGGGCAATATGCGGTACGGCCAACCCGATAAAAGCTATAGGCCCGCAGAATGCGGTCGTCACGGCACAGAGCAACCCCGTCACCACCAACAAGCTTTGACGCACACGACGGACGTTGAGGCCCAGGCTCTCTGCATAATGGTCGCCCAACAGCAAAGCATTAAGAGGTTTCATGAGCATGAACGCCCACATCACACCCACAACAACCAACACAACGAAGAGCGGCATTACCTGCATGGAAACACCACTAAAGCTTCCCATCCCCCACAACATGTAAGAGCGAACTCCTTCTTCTGTTGCCACGTAGTTGAGCAAGGCGATAGCCGAAGAAGAGAGATAACCCGTCATCATGCCCACTATCAACAACATGACGCTGTTCTTGACCCAACTGGAAAAAAGAAACAAGATGCCCGTAATGAGCATCGCACCCATAAAAGCAGCCGCCATGATTGCTACGAAACCACCCACATGCATCAGTTCAGTAGAGATGCTGCCACCCAAAGCCAACATCACCAAAGCCACGCCTAATCCTGCGCCATTGGTGATGCCGAAGATGCCAGGACCTGCCAACGGATTGCGAAATGCCGTCTGAAGGAGCAGACCGCAAACAGCCAACGCCCCTCCGCAAAGCAGGGCCGTGAGTGCTTGTGGAAGACGCGACTCCAGCACGATGTAACTCCACGCGTCTTTCTGGCCGCCCTCTCCCATCAGGATGTTCAACACATCCAACGCCGGAATCCTGACTGAACCCGTCAGAATATTCAACGCAAAAAGAACCACTACAGCTACAAGAGCTACAATCCAAAACAGTTTGCTATTCATCTTTCACCCTCCTCAGATACCGTAAGCCGGCTTTTCTGTCTGTTTCGTTCAGAATGGTCACGTAATCTTTCAATAGCCAGTCGGGACGAAACGACACCTCTTCAAAATAGGGAACTTGAAGGCTGTTAACATAATAGACCTGACGGATGCGGAAAGCCTTCAGAAGACCGTAACCGTTGTTTTCTGCAAGCAGGCGATTGTACGTCGGAGCTTCTGCATTCATATCGTTGAATACCCACACGTCAGCATCGACAGCCTTGTCCAATACCGTCTCCAACGACAAGGGAAGGCTTCCGCTATGCGTGTCCTCCGCCCAGGCATAGCGAGCTCCGGCATCTTGCAACAGCCGCCCCATACTGCTCTTTCCTCCTGGAACATACCAGGTGGAACCCGTCAGCCGCTCTGTAAGAACAGATCGACGGGTCGGCATCTGTCGCGCCTGTTCCATAAATTGATGATAGTTGCGCTCAACAACCGCAAAAAGGGAATCGGCTTCCTTCTCCCTGCCTACCAGTAAGCCATAGAACTTCATCCATTCAGCACGTCCCAATGCCGATGTCTCCATATAGTCGGCACAGAGTATCAGCGGAACGCCCATCTTTTCCAACCGTCCATAGCCGCCGCTGTTCTCGAAAGGCGAAAGCCAAATGGCATCGGCTCCAAGCTCAACCATCTTCTCTATATCCGGATTCATCGAGTCGCCACAATCCTTGCAGCTTCCCTTACGAACACGCTCTCTGATGGATGGTAACTGCATGTATTTCAAGTCCGCCACGCCTCCTACTGCATCCAACGCTCCAAGCATCTGAAGCAAAGAAGCATGCGCCGTATTGAACACCACGCAACGTTTCAAAGGAAGCGAGAAAGAATAACTCGCCAGCAGCTTCCCATCATGCCAGGGATCTTTCAGAGCCACCTCCACACGGTCGGCAAAGCGCACCATCGTGATGTGCTCGGCATATTTCATCGGGATGGTGTCGCCCACGGAATCTCTCACATCACGAGAGGACAGAAAGGGAGCTCCTTTCTGTCCACAAGAACTGGCAATCAAGCAGAATGCCACGTATAGGATCAGGTGAATACTTCGCATAGCGATTGCAAAGATACGAAAATATTGCCAAAGTGGAGCTTTTCAACTATTTATTCTTCGTTTCCGAGCCTGTTCCTACTTCCTCTATGACAAAGTCGCAAGCCGAGAACCAATGGCCAAGCCACG
>JAFSWU010000071.1 GCA_017444365.1 Prevotella sp. | reverse complement strand
GTATAACACTGCCGAACTCCTGCTTCTCGGTCAGAACATCGAGGACGAAACGCTCAACGAGATGAAGCGCAACGTCAGTTGCTACGATGTTTGCAACATGCAATACACCAGTGGCACCACAGGTTTCCCCAAGGGAGTGATGCTGACCCACTACGGTATTTCCAACGATGGTTACTTCACCGGAGAGAACATGGGCTTCACCCAGGATGACAAACTTTGTGTCTGTGTGCCCCTGTTTCATTGCTTTGGCGTGGTGCTGGCCACCATGAACTGTCTTACCCACGGTTGCACGGAGGTGATGGTCGAGAAGTTCGATCCCCTTGTGGTACTCGCCTCCATCCATAAGGAGAGGTGTACGGCTGTCTATGGTGTGCCTACCATGTTCATTGCCGAGCTGAACCACCCGATGTTCAACATGTTCGACCTCACCAGTCTGCGCACGGGTATCATGGCCGGTTCGCTCTGTCCTATTGAACTGATGAAACAGGTCAGCGAGAAAATGTATATGACCATCACCAGCGTCTATGGACTCACCGAATCGTCACCCGGTATGACACAGACCTGTCTGAACGACACCTTCGAGCAGCGTTGCACCACTGTTGGCCGCGACTTCCCCTTTGTTGAGGTGAAAGTGCTCGACCCTGAGACGGGCGAGGAATGTCCCGTGGGCGTACAGGGAGAGATGTGCTGCCGAGGCTTCAACGTGATGAAGGGCTACTACAAGAACCCTGAGGCCACGGCTGAAGTCATTGACAAGAACGGATTCTTGCACTCAGGAGATCTCGGAGTGAAAGACGAGCAGGGTTTCTATAAGATTACCGGTCGCATCAAGGATATGATTATCCGTGGCGGTGAGAATATCTACCCGCGTGAGATAGAGGAATTTCTCTACCACATGCCCGGCATCCGCGACGTACAGGTGGCTGCCGTTCCCTCCAAGAAATACGGTGAGGCGGTGGGAGCCTTCATCATTCTGGAGGAGGGAGCCAAGATGACCGCTGAGGACGTGCAGCTGTTCTGCCGTGGAAAGATTGCCCGTTACAAGATTCCCAAATATGTGTTCTTCATCGACGAGTTCCCGCTGACGGGTTCTGGCAAGATTCAGAAGTTCAAGCTCAAGGAACTCAGTCTGCAACTCTGCGAGAAGATGGGCATCGAGGTTATCTAAGTAATATATAGAATCAACGACTGCCTATGGATGCCATCAACAACCTCTTCTCTTTGCTCAGCTCCGTACTTTGGGGCTGGCCCATGGTGATTCTGTTACTGGGTACACACGTGTTTCTCACCTTCCGGCTCCGTGTTCCCCAGCGTCGGCTCCTGACGGGTATCCGCCTGTCGGTGCAGAAGGACAAGGGGGCCACGGGCGACGTATCGCAGTTTGGTGCCTTGGCAACAGCCTTAGCAGCAACCATCGGAACAGGTAATATAGTTGGGGTGGCAACGGCGGTGGCACTGGGTGGCCCAGGGGCCGTGCTCTGGTGTTGGCTAACGGGAATCTTCGGCATGGCTACGAAGTATGCCGAAGGTCTGTTGGCAGTGAAGTATCGTGTGAAAGGAAGTGACGGCCGCACCTATGGAGGCCCTATGTATGCGCTGGAACTCGGTTTGGGTATGAAGTGGCTGGCACTGCTCTTTGCCATCTTCACCGCTTTAGCCAGTTTTGGCATCGGCTGTACGGTTCAGGCCAACTCCATAGCCTTGCTGGCGAAAGAAACCTTTGGCATTCCCACTTGGATTGTCGGTGTGTTCATCTGTGTGCTGACGGCCCTTGTCATCATGGGTGGTGTGAAGTCCATCGCCCGTGTATGTACCGTGCTCGTGCCTTTCATGGCAGCCCTCTACGTGTTAGGGTGTATAGTGATTCTTTGTATGAATGGCAGTTTTGTTTGGCCAGCCTTACAGCTCATCGTTTCGTCGGCCTTCAATCCCTCGGCGGCAGGTGGCGGATTTGTGGGAGCCACGGTGATGATGGCGGCGCGCTATGGTATTGCCCGTGGACTGTTCTCCAACGAGAGCGGCATGGGTAGCGCACCTATCGTAGCAGCGGCGGCACAGACACGCAACCCCGTGCGACAGGCGTTGGTGTCGAGTACGGGTACATTCTGGGACACCGTCATCATCTGTGCCATGACAGGACTGGTACTGGTAAGCAGCATTCTTGCCTACCCCGATATCAGCTATGCCGATGGTGCAGCACTGACAAAGGTGGCATTCTCAAAAATTCCTTATGTGGGTGCTCCCTTGCTCACTTTTGGCATCTTGACCTTTGCGTTCAGCACCATCCTCGGCTGGAGTTATTATGGCGAGAGTGCCGTGAACTACATTGAGCACCAGCGCATCAACCGTTTCTATCGCATCCTCTATATCGTGGCCCTGTTCTTTGGCAGCATCATCAGTTTAGATGTCATATGGAACATCGCCGACACGATGAATGCCCTCATGGCCATTCCCAATCTTGTGGCCCTGCTCCTGTTGAGCGGTGTCGCTGCCCGCGAAACCAACAAGTATCTCTGGGGTGGTCATCTTGACGAGGACATGGAATAGGAAAGGGTCTGTTGAGGCATTTAACCACCAACAGACCCTTCAATGAGGATGTAATGAAAGTCCCCAAATATTCTCGAATCAGGGGGATTCAGTTGACAATGGAGTTCATGGGATTGCGGATGCCGCGCATGTTGACAATGAATGCCTTGGCAGAGCCGAAGCGCAGGAACATATCCAAGCGCACGGGAATGTGGTTCATGTCGTCGGTCACGTAGAAACGGACAATCTCCTTATACTTTCCTTTGCTGTCTTGTTCCATGTAGGAGAGCTGCAGGCAGCGGTACTTCACGCCGTTGTCGCCCTTGACAACAGTCTTGCCGCGATAGCGAATCTGGGCTGGGGTGCGTCCGTCGCCGTCGGCAATGGGGAAGTTCACCACATATCCCTTGGCCCATCCTTCGGGGTTGAAAGACCGCGCGCGGAGGAACATGTTCATCATGTCATAGATGCAGTCGTCGTATGAATGGTTCATCCAAGAGTGTGTACCATCGTTGTGCTGGCGGTGCTGCTTCACGTTGCACTTGCCGCCCTTGTAGTCGTAGAACACCTCATCGACGGTGTAGCGTTTGCCCTCGCGCGCACCTTTTCTATAATAAAGGGGTGCCATCTCTTGTGAGGAGTAGCAGAGCAGGGTGTCGCGCAGTACGAACATCTCGTCAACACGCTGGTTGCCTCGGGTGAGGATGGAGGCGCGATAGGAAGGCTTTCCCTGATAATGGCTCTCCACGGTTGACATGGAGGCGGTTCCGGCCTTCACCCACACGAACTGCCAGTTGTAGTAGAGGTTATAGGACAGGAATTCACCCGACTTGAATGCCGTGTTCTTATAGGTACACTGGGCAGTGACCGTGGTGAAAAACAATCCTTGCAACAAGAATAGAATAAATAGTTTCTGTTTCATTTTCGTTATATGTTATTGTTGGTTGTTTGCTTTCGCTGTATGGTTCGACGGTGCTATTTAGTCAGCCTTTTCTTTCCGTTGCCAGTGATGACGATACCTCGCTGTCCTTTGTTCACCCTGCGTCCAGAGAGGTCGTAGCAAGGCTGGGGGGAGGAATGGTTGGCATGTGTGGCCGTGGTGATTCCGTCGGTGACGAGTTGCAGGCTGAGTTCGTTGTCGGCTCCTGTGGCATCGGCTTTCAGCAAGATGGCCTTGTTCTGGTCAACAACGGTTGATGTGGCCAGTTTCAACTTGGCCGTTCCGTTGGTGGTGGTGGTGAGCTGATAGTAGCTGCCGGAGGTCATGCCTGTGCGCTTCACGCAGACGCCCTGCAACAGGTTGTCGATGGGTGTTGCCTCGGCGGTGGTAAAGGGAAATGCGTAGTCGCCACTGGCTTCGGCGTGGGCAATAAAGCCCTGGCGTGCGGCCAGCACGGTTCCTGTGGGGAGCTGGTGCAGGTATGCGATGTTGTTCTCCACCTTTTTCAATGCATATACTTCCACGTCCTCTGGCACTGTCACGTTGACGGGGAATGAGAAGGCAGCCCATTCGCTCTTGATGCTGAGGGGCAATGCCGCCACCTCCTTGAGGATGAAGATGTTGCCGGCATCGTTGAAGGCGTCTTTCCAGTAGCCGATGTTGCGTGCTGACGGATTGGTGTCGCCATAGAAGGAGTTGAGGTAGTTGTTGCCTGAGGTCTGTTCGTCCCTGGCCACCCAGCGGTTGGTGCCGTCGCCTTCCACGGTATAGGGTCTTCCCCACTCGCGGCGAGCGGTGGTGACGAGTTGTCCGTTGTCAACGTTCCCTATGAAGAAATCGGTCTGCACATTGATAAGATAGGTCTTCTGGTTCTCGGGCTCGAAGCGCCACAGCGTGCTACAGAAGCTTTTCTCCAGCTTGTTGTCGGCGGCAATGGCAGTGGTCACATTGCGCGATGCCTGTGTGCTGCTCACGTTCCCTTCCTTGTCTGCCACGGCTCCGAAGTTGCCGACAACGGCGTTACCGCGTGTGAAGATAATTTGGTAGGCCTTGTCTTTGTTGATGTATTCGTTGAAGTCGGAATGATCCCAGCCTGTGGGATCAAAATCCCGAAAAAAACGCTCATACACCGTCTTGGCTGTTTCGACGGGATTGCCCACAGGTTGTTGTGTGAATGTGCCGTAGCCATAGGGAGCCCCCTCTGGCAGGTAGGTGGTGTTGGGTTTCCCCTCGGCTCCTGTGGCAAAGGGCCACTCGTAGTCTTCGAACCAGCTGAGTTGCTGCATGCCCTTGTCGAAGAAGGCTGCCCAGCGCGGATAGTAGTAGCTGGAGAGCAGACCGTTCCATTCGCGGTTGGCGTAGTCGTGAAGTCCTCCGTTGTCGCATTGTGCCTTGTCGCCCCAGGTGGTGATGAGCATGCGGGCGTTCTTTTCATAGAGTGCTTTCTCAGCATCGGTGGTACCAAGCTGTCGAGCCAGTTCTGTCCATGTGCCTAAGCGGAACTCAGAACGGGTACCAAGCAGGGTATCCTGCGCCAGAATGAGGTCGAGGAAGTGTTTTTGAATCTGTTTGCGCTCGCTGTCGGTGGTGGCCAGTGCGAGGTTGTCGAGTGTCTGCTTGCCGTAGTCGGCGAGTGCCTGGCGCATGATATCGACCAGGTCATACTGATAGTTCTCGTTATCCTTCAAGGTCTCTGCCACACTGAGCATCTCGTAGGCTGCCGTGCGCAGGTCTTCGATGCTCCAGTACCAGGAGGAGAAAGCCCATGAGCTGACGGTGCGGGGTGTAGTGTTGGGACGCATCATGAAGACCGACTCTGTTGTTCCCTGCTGCTGTGTGGAGCTACAGTTGTAAACCCCCTTGGCCAGTCGGGTCCACACGCTGACCAGTTGATCATAGGTCTCACCATCTTCCGGGGTCACTCCGTAGCGGATGGTGACATAATCCTTGATCCATGTTTCCTGAGTATAGGGTTTGTCGGCTGTCCAGGGCAGGAGGAAGAGCATATCGTAGAGCATGGGATTGTTCTCGATGCCTTCGGGCAGGGCACCGATACCTGCGAGGTTGTTCTGCTGTTGCAGCTCACAGGCTTTGTAGAAGCTCTGCATCACACGGTTCAGTCTGCCGAAGAGTCCCACGTTTCCACCGAAGTTACTGGTCATTCCCCATACCCATTCGTGCTTTTTGCCGTTGGCATCCGTGGCGTTACCGCCCAGTGAGGTCTCGCCGTTGGAGTCGCCGTGAAGGTCGAGAATCAGCAGCCGTCCCTGTGGGATGCTGGTAGTGAGGGCGGTGGAGGGATTCTCCTGCCAATGCTGTGCCACCCAGATGGCCTCGCTGTCGTAGGTTTTCAGTGCATCCCATATGGCCACAATCGATGTTTTCGGAGTCACACCGCTGGGTACGACACCCTCGTGGAAGGGGTCGATGGCAAAATAATGGGTGGAAAGCTCTTCGCCGAAGACGTTCTCAATGGCTTGATAGTACTTGGCGGCAAACTCCTTCAGGCGGGTGGTGTTGTTGACGAAGTAGGGGCGCTCGAAACGGTTCCAGTTGCCGCTGCTCACGATGTCGCCTGAGTTCCAGCCTTGTGCCTTGGTGGCATAGGTGAGGAAGTTCTTGGGTACCATGCCCACATAGCCTGGTATGACGGGTGTCATGCTGTAGTCGCGCAGGCGGCGGAAGATGTTGCGGGCGAGCTCTTTCTGTTGTGTGTACCAGCTTTCGGGCTGCGGTCCGCCCCATCCGGTCATATTGTTCATGAAGAACCAGCCGTAGTAGGCACCGCCGGTCACGAACTCGTTCACCTGGTCAAGACTGGTGTAGCCATAGCCGTTCATGAGCACATCGCGCCACACGCACTCCATGCCCTGGATGATGAGCGGCAGGTTGATGCCGTGCAGCGCCATCCAGTCAATCTCCTGCTGCCAGCGTTCCCATCCCCAGAAGGACATGGTGTAGCTGTGGGTGCAGAAGTTCAGGTAGTAGCGGTAGTTCACTTTCGACGTGTGCTGCTCCTCGGCCATGACGGGAAGGGTAGCGGGGAGTGTTCCTGTCGGGTTGTTCCAGCTGATGTCGATGCCCGCCTTGTGCTGCAGGTACCAGTTGATGCCCACGGCAATGCTGAGTGTAGAATTAGCAGTGACGCTTACTGTCTGCCCGTCGCAAGCAACTCGGAAGCAGTCGCCTGCTGTGGTCATATCGGCATCGATGCTGTAGCTGAACTTATTGCTGTCGCCATTGTTAGGAAGGATGCGGCTGAGCAGTCCGCTGATGGCCTCGTTTTGTGCCATGCCGCTAAGGGTCATGGTGAAGCTGAGGATAATGCTTGTCAATAGTTTCTTTTTCATAGGCGTTATTATTGTTTAGGTATGTAAGTAATGCCCATGCTCTTGGCACGGTCGGCATTACGGTTCTTGATGGTCTTTTGTTTCTCGCCTTTCTGTTTGATAATGGTAGAAGGCTTCTGTGCATTGATAGGTCGGCCGGTGGGGTTCCATGTGCGGTTGATATCCCATTTGGCCAGACATTCTATTTCTTCATGGAAGTAGAATACCTCCTCGGCCTGCTGGTCGGCGTGGTAGTCGCCCGTGTCCCACTGGTCGTTGCCGTTCCTGTCAACGAACATGCGCAGATAGTAGGTTGCGGGTTTGACGTAGAAGAACTCGGCCTCGCCATTGTCGGTGCTGACTTGCTTGACAGGCTGGTCGCTGGCATTCAGCAGTTGGAGCACGATGTGCTGTCCCGCGAAGCCCTCGACGGTGACGAAGAGCGAGCTGTATTCGTCATTCGACTTGACCTTCAGACCCTGCTTGAACTGTCGGGAGGCATTGCCGTAGATATCGATGAAAGCCGCGGAGTCAATCTCCAGGCTGTACTCGTTTTCGGGTCTCCACTCGGCACGCAGCTCATACAGTCGGTTACCCGTGTTCTCCAGCAGATGGCGGGCATTGTACCAGAGAGAGTCGTGCTCGACGTAGAGGTGGATTTTGGAGGTGTCGATGACGGCCAGTGGTGCAGGAGCCATGAAGTTGAGGTTGCGGTCGGGGTCGAGGGAAGAGGCGAAGTTGAACTTCATCTCAAGCGGTTTCACCGGCATGATGGAGTCGTAGGGCAGTCCGCGTTTGCGGCGCTTGTCCTGTTTCTTCTGCCACTCCTCGGTTTCGCGCTCTATCTGTTTCATTCTCTTGGCATAAGGCTGTCGGGAGAGGACTTCCACGGCGGAGTCGGTCACCTCCTGCAGTTGTCCGAGTGTGTCTGTGGCCAGGTAGGTGATGTCCATGCGCAGCGTGTCCTGATTGACGAGTGCCGTGTCGCGCAGCCAGTAGGTGATGGTGTCACGCTTCTCGCTTGCCTCGACGATGAAGGCATCCTGCTCGTTGAAGTTCAGTCCCTTGATGACGGGGAGCTGCTCATGTCCGTAAGTGAAGAAGAGCGTCATGCGGTCGGCATTGGAGCGGTCAATCTTCAGGAGGTAGCGGTCTTGCACTTGGGCAGTGAACGCACGTAGCACGATGTCGTCGGGCAGAAAGTGGTTATACTCCACCAGCTTGATCTTATCAATGTGCAGCGAGTCGATCCAGGTGGTGTCCTGCCGTTGGTCCAACTTCCATGATGGCTTGATGGAATCGTGGCTGAAAGCCAGCATCTCGCTCTTCTGGGTGTAGGTATAGTCGCCATCCATATCCTGTAGTGCCACGATGCGGTAGGTGCCCTCGGCCACGCCCTTGATGACGAAGCGGCCTCGGCTGTCGGTACGGCTCACGCGCAGCAGGGGTTTGGTGAGGAAGGCCGAGTCTGCCAGGTCGTCGTATAGTCCCACAAGGATTCCCTTGACGGGTTCGAGGTCTTCTGCCTGTAGCACGTAGCCCGCCACTTGGAGCGTGTCGATGTGGTCGCCTGTGGAGAAGGTATAGGTGAAGTTACCCATGGGGTTGCCTTCGTTGTTGTCGGAGATGGCATCGGAGAAGTCGATGGTATAGGTGGTATTGGGAATGAGCGTGTCGTTGAGTTCAATCTCGATACGCTTTCCCGTTGCCTTGATTTCTGGCACCTCCAACTGGGGTGGCGACACAACGACTTTCTCGGTAGGGTTTTCTACCTTGATAAACTCGTTGAACAGAATCTTGATCTTTCTCGACTTGACATCTGTTCCCTTGTCGGCAGGCGAGCTGCTCACCACGTAGGGCGGTGTCTCGTCATACCACCCGCCGTCGGGATTACCCATCTTGGCGCATGATACAAGAAGAAGTACAGCCAGTGTACCGAATACCGTGAATATTGAATAGCGATGATTTATCATTCCACATTCCTCATTTCTCATTCCACATTCCTCATTCCACATTCCTCATTTCTCATTCCACATTTCTCTCCAACAATTCATCGATATGCTTGCGGCTGTTAGAGAGTCGTGGAATCTTGTGCTGTCCGCCCAACTTTCCTTTCGACTTCAGCCAGTCGTTGAAGAGTCCGCGCCGTGCTTTCACAATCTCCAGATGCTGGAGTGTGATGTCGTGGAATCGCTTGGCCTCGTAGTCGCTGTTGATGCTTTGCAGATACTGGTCGAGCAGATGAGCGAACTGCTGCAGGTCGGCAGGTTCCTTGGCAAACTCGATGAGCCACTGGTGGCGGCACTTGGCATGTTCGTCCATGAAGACAGGAGCCGCCGTGTAGTCGAGAATCTCGGCCCCCGTCTGCTGACAGGCGTAGGCCAGTCCCTTCTCGGCATTGTCCATGATCAGCTCCTCGCCAAAGGCGTTGATGAAGTACTTCGTGCGCCCGGTGATGATGAACTTATAGGGGTTCCGGCTGGTGAACATCACGGTGTCGCCAATCATGTAGCGCCATAGGCCGCAAGAGGTGCTGATGAGCATAGCATAGTTCTTGTTCAGCTCCACGCCGCTCAGTGGAACGATGTGTCCCTCGGGCTCTTCGAGGTGATCCATCGGTATGAATTCGTAGAACACGTCGTAGTCGAGCATGAGCAACATCGACTTGTCCGCGGGGTCGCTCTGTATGCCGAAGAATCCCTCGGAGGCGTTGTAGGTCTCCATATAGTGCATCTTGGGCGAGGTGATGAGCTGTTCGTACTAGCTGCGATAGGGGGTGAAGGCGATGCCGCCATGGAAGAACACCTCCAGATTGGGCCACACCTCCTCTAAGTGCTGCTTGCCGGAGAGTTCCATCACCCTTACCAGTACCGACAGCATCCACGAGGGGACACCGCTCAGGTTGGTCACGTTCTTGTTCAGACACTCTCTTGCAATGCGGTCGCGCTTCACCTCGAAGTCGCTCAACAGGGCGGTCTGTTTCTTTGGCACGCGAATGAAGTTCACCAGCGGGTTGATGTTCTCGATGAGGATGGCGCTCAGGTCGCCCACCAGGGAGTTGGCCAGGTTATAGTTGGGCGAATGGCTTCCACCCAGGATGAGTCCCTTACCGTCGAGCATGCGGCTCGAGGGGTTATTGCGCAGGTAGAGTGCCACAACGTCGGTGCCTCCCTGGTAGTGGATGCGTTGCAGTCCTTCTTTGGAAACGGGTATGAACTTCGACTTGTCGTTGGTGGTGCCCGATGACTTCGCATACCACTTCACGGTGCCAGGCCAGAGCACATCTGCCTCACCGTGGCGCATGCGGTCGATGTCGCCTTTCAGTTCCTCGTAGGTGTTCACGGGTACATGCTTGGCAAAATCGTCGTAGCTACGGATGGTGTTGAACATGTGATGGCGTCCGTATTCCGTTGCTTTTGCGCGATTGACGAGGTGCGTCAGCACGTCGTTTTGTACTGCCTCGGCCTCATGAACGTGGTGCTGTTCTATCTTTTTCTGTCGGGGAGCCATGAACGTCCCCACTATGCTTGTCAGACTCATGCGTGTTATTGATACTTCTTTTAAGGTGCAAAGATACTGCAAATATCACATATTCTGCCCTTTTTTCTTGTTAATCAATTTAAAAACGGCTCTTTTTGATGATGATGATGGTTTGAAATCTTTTGCATTTCACTCGTTTTTCGTAACTTTGCAACATTCATACGAAAACAAAATGATGAAAATCAAGAACGTGGAAATGATGAAGCGAAGCCTTATCTTTTTTTCAATGATTCATTTTCTGCTGACACCTGTAGGTGCTCAGTCGTTAGAGGAGTGCCAGCGGGCGGCAGAACAAAACTACCCGCTGATACAGCAGTACGGACTGATAGAGAAGACGACGGCGTTGACCGTGGCAAATATCCAGAAGGGATGGCTGCCGCAGGTGTCGGCATCGGCTCAGGCCACGCTGCAGAGTGACGTGACGGCGTTCCCTGACCAGATGCAGCAGGTGTATCAGACGATGGGCATCGACATGCATGGGTTGAAGAAAGACCAGTATCGCGTGGGCATTGATGTGCAGCAGACGTTGTTCGACGGCGGTGCTATCAAGAGTCAGAAGGAAATAGCCCGTCAGCAGGGAAATGTGCAGTCGGCGCAGAATGAAGTGAATCTGTATCATGTGCGCAAGCGAGTGAATGAGATGTACTTCGGGTTGTTGCTGATTGATGAGCAGATACAGCTCAACAAAGACCTGCAGGAGCTGCTGGCGCAGAACGAAAAGAAACTGGCCTCGATGGTGAAAGGTGGAACGGCAGCGGAGAGCGACTATCAGAACGTGAAGGCAGAACGGCTGAACGTGGTGCAGCAGATGACGGCTCTGCAGGCTCAACGGCAGGCATTGGTCAGAATGCTCTCTACCTTTTGTGGTTTAGAAGTAAAGAAGACTGTAAAGCCCAATGGTCAATCTTCAATGGTCAATGGTCAATTGGAGAGTCAACGCCCCGAATTACGTGCCATTGATGCCCAGTTGCGCTTGACAGACGCTCAGGAGAAGGCGCTCAATGCGGCGTTGATGCCGAAGCTGGGTGTGTTTGCGCAGGGTTTCTATGGCTATCCAGGCTATAATATGTTTGAGGACATGATGAGGCGCCGGTTCTCTTGGAACGGGATGATTGGCGCACGACTCACCTGGAACATCGGTGCCCTTTACACGCGTAAGAACGATAAGGCCAAACTGAATGCTCAACGTTCCATGTTCGATGTTCAGCGTGAGACATTCCTCTTCAACAACAACCTCGAACAGATTCAGCAAAACGAGAACATAGAGCGCTACAAGAAGCTGATGGCCGATGACGAGGAGATTATCACTCTCCGTAGCAGCATCCGCAAGGCTGCGGAGTCGAAACTCTCGCACGGCATCATTGATGTGAACGATCTGTTGAAGGAGATTACTAACGAGAACGCGGCCAAGGTGCATGCTCGGGTACACGAAATAGAGATGCTCAAAGAGATTTATGACCTGAGATATTCATTGAACATTGAAGGCTGCGATTGAGCGAGAGAAGTCGGAGCTTGCTTCGACTTCCGAGCATGAGCAGGCTCGACCGAAGGTCAACATTGAAGATTGAACATTATAATAAACATGAATATGAAGAAGCGGAATTTTTTTTTAACCTTTTACCTTTTTACCCTTTTACCTTTCATCGCAAGCTGCGGAAGTAATGAAAAGGAGTACGACGCCACAGGCGTGTTCGAGGCAACGGAGGTGACTGTTGCCGCTGAGCAGAGCGGTGTGCTGATGGCGTTCAACGTGAACGAGGGCGACGAGATGGCTCTCGGTAAGGAAGTAGGACTGATAGACACCACGCAAATCTGGCTGAAGATTCAACAGGCGGGTGCTACCAAGACCGTCTATCAGAGTCAGAAGCCCGACATGGAGAAGCAGATTGCCGCTACTCGTCAGCAGTTGGCGAAGGCCCGCCAGGACCAACAGCGCTACAAGGAACTGGTGGCCGATGGGGCTGCACCCAGCAAGATGCTCGACGATGCTACCAATCAGGTACAGGTGTTGCAGAAGCAGTTGGATGCACAGATTTCTTCGTTGAGCACCCAACTCTCAACACTCAACTCTCAACTCACTACGGTTGATGTGCAGGTGAGTCAGCTGAAAGACCAACTTCAGAAGTGTCATATCACGACACCTATCAAGGGTACGGTTTTGGAGAAATATGTTGAACGTGGTGAGTTTGTAGCCACAGGCAAGCCGCTGTTCAAGATGGCCGATACACAACAGATGTTCATCCGCGCCTACGTCACCTCGGCTCAGTTGAAGGACATCAAGGTGGGGCAGCAGGCGAAGGTGTTTGCCGACTACGGCGACGGACAGAAGAAGGAGTATGAAGGAACCGTGTCATGGATTTCCAGCCGCTCAGAGTTTACCCCCAAGACTATCCAGACGGATGATGAACGGGCCGACTTGGTCTATGCCCTGAAGGTGGCTATCAAGAACGATGGCTACGTGAAGATCGGCATGTACGGAGAAGTGAAGTTCTGCCTCACCCCCAGCCCCTCTCCAAAAGGCGAGGGGAGTAAATAGACTAAGCCCATGAATGAAGCAATCGTAGTAAACCACATCAGCAAAAGCTATGGAAAAAAGGTATCTTCTCCCCTCTCCCGTCAGAGAGGGGGAGGGGGTGAGTCTGTAGGGTCTGTGGCTGCTCTCTCAGACGTGTCGTTCTCCGTGGGCAAAGGCGAGGTCTTCGGACTCATCGGTCCTGACGGAGCAGGCAAGACGACGATGTTCCGCATTCTCTGTACGCTGCTGCTGGCCGACGAGGGTACGGCAACAGTTGATGGCTTCGATGTGGTGCGCCAGATGAAGGACATCCGTAAGCGCGTGGGTTATATGCCGGGACGGTTCTCGCTCTATCAGGACCTGACCGTGGAGGAGAATCTGCAGTTCTTTGCCACGCTCTTTGGAACGACGGTTGATGAGGGCTACGACTCCATCAAGGCCATTTACTCGCAGATAGAACGGTTCAAGGACCGCAAGGCAGGTGCGCTCTCTGGCGGCATGAAACAGAAGCTGGCACTCTCGTGTGCCCTCATTCATCAGCCAAGTGTTCTCTTCCTCGATGAACCCACCACGGGTGTTGACCCCGTAAGTCGCAAGGAGTTCTGGGAGATGCTCTTGATGCTGAAGGAACGCGAAATAACGATTGTGGCCTCCACGCCTTATCTCGACGAGGTGCGCCAGTGTGAGCGCGTGGCGTTTCTGAGTGAGGGAAAGGTGATGGGAATCGAAACGCCTGACATGATATTGGATAGGTTCAAGGATATTTTCAATCCGCCAGGAATTGAAAAAAATGTTCAATCGTCAATGGTCAATGGTCAATCAGACAACGTCATCGAAGTCTCTCATTTGGTCAAGGCCTTCGGCTCATTCCATGCCGTTGATGACATCTCGTTTACGGTCAAGCGTGGCGAGATCTTTGGTTTCTTAGGAGCCAACGGTGCCGGTAAGACAACGGCCATGCACATGCTGACGGGACTGAACCAGCCTACCAGCGGAACAGGTCGCGTGGCGGGTTATGACATCCGCACGGAGCATGAGCAGATTAAGAAGCACATCGGCTACATGAGTCAGAAGTTCTCGTTGTACGAGGATCTGACAGTGGCTGAGAACATCCGACTCTTTGCAGGCATCTACGGCATGCAGGACGATGAGATCAGAGCAAAGACAGAATCGTTGCTCAAACAGCTGAAGTTCGAGGAGCATAAGAACGACCTCGTAGGTTCGCTGCCTTTGGGCTGGAAGCAGAAGCTGGCATTCTCTGTCAGTATCTTCCATGAGCCCGCCATCGTGTTCCTCGATGAGCCAACGGGTGGTGTTGATCCTGCTACGCGCCGCCAGTTCTGGGAACTCATCTACGAGGCCGCCTCACGAGGTATCACCGTCTTCGTGACGACGCATTATATGGATGAGGCTGAATATTGCGACCGCATATCCATCATGGTGGACGGCAAGATCAGCGCGATGGGTACGCCAGAGGAGCTGAAGCGCAACCTCCGTCAGCCCGATATGGATCATGTGTTTACATACTTAGCTCGAAAGGCCACGAGGTCGTCAGACTAATGGTCAATGTTCAATGGTCAATGTTCAATGAAATGAAGCAGTTTATATCATTCGTTATCAAAGAGATGCACCACATCCTGCGCGACAAGCGTACGATGCTCATCCTCTTCGGCATGCCGATTGTGCTGCTGCTGCTCTTCGGTTTTGCCATCACCAACGATGTGAAGAATGTACGTACGGTGGTGGTGACCTCGCAGATGGACCATCTGACCCAGCGGGCTGTAGAGCGACTGGCAGCATCGGAATACTTCACCATGATAGCGACTGTTCCTACGCCAAAGGATGCAGAACGAATGATACGCAGCCAAAAGGCCGATATGAGTCTCATCCCCGGCCTCTCTCCAAAGGGCGAGGGGAGTGGTCACATTTGGCAAATCATGGTAGATGGGGCCGACCCCAATATGGCACAGCAATGGACAACCTACGCCCAACAAACAATGTTCAATGTTCAATCGTCAATGTTCAATGTTCAATCGTCAATGGTCAATAGCAAACTTCTCTACAACCCTCAGATGAAGTCGGCCTACAACTTTGTGCCTGCCATCATGGGTATGCTGCTGTTGCTGATTTGTGCCATGATGACCTCAGTAAGCATCGTGAAAGAAAAGGAGCACGGCACGATGGAGGTGCTACTCGTATCCCCCATCAAGCCGCTGATGATTATTGTGGCAAAGGTGGTGCCGTATTTGTTACTGGCACTGGTTATCCTTGCCATCATCCTGCTGATGTCGGTCACCGTTCTCGATGTGCCATTGCAAGGTTCGATAGGGTGGATACTCGTTATATCGCTCATCTACATTCTGTTGGCCCTCTCACTGGGTCTGCTCATCTCGAATATCGCACAGACGCAGTTCGTTGCCCTGCTCGTATCGGCAATGATGCTGCTGTTGCCCACCGTCATGCTCTCAGGCATGCTGTTTCCTGTGGAGTCCATGCCCACCATTCTGCAATGGATATCGGCCGTCATCCCGCCCCGTTACTATATCCAAGCCATGCGCAAGTTGATGATTATGGGCGTTGGCATCCAGGAAGTTTGGCAAGAGGTGGTGGTTCTCATCGGGATGACTGCCCTGTTGCTCGCCATCTCGCTGAAGAAGTTCAAGACGAGGTTGTCGTAATGTTCAATGTTCAATATTCAATGTTCAATGATGATCAAGTATTTGCTTCAAAAAGAGTTCCTGCAGATTCGGCGCAACTCGTTTATGCCGAAAATCATCTTCATCTTCCCCATCATGGTGATGTGCGTCATGCCGTGGGTGATGACCCAGGAGGTGAAGAACATCCGTGTGGATGTGGTCGATACGGATCGCTCCACGCGCTCGCAGCAACTCGTTCACCAGATAGAGGCCTCGAACTATTTCATCTTCAACGGACAGAAGGCAACCTATCAGGATGCCATGAAAGACATCGAGACCTCGAAGGCCGATATCATCCTCGAAATACGTGATGGCAAATACCTGATTGCTGCCAATGCCGTGAATGGCACCAAGGGCTCGATAGGTTCGGCGTATCTGAGCCAAATAGTAACCTCCCTATCTCCCCATGGAGGGAAGACGGATGACGTGTCCCCGCTCTTATCTCCCCATGGGGTGACAGGAGGGGGCCTTCTCCTTTTGTATAACAAAAGCCAGAACTACAAGGTCTTTATGATACCTGCCCTGATGGGTATTCTGATGATGATGCTTTGTGGATTTCTGCCTGCGCTGAATATCGTGGGCGAAAAAGAAAAGGGCACCATTGAACAAATCAATGTAACCCCAGTCTCCAAGTGGTCGTTTATCCTTGCCAAATTGATTCCTTATTGGATAATCGGCATGGTGGTGCTCACCCTCTGCCTCGTACTTTCGTGGCTCGTCTATGGCATCACCTGTCAGGGACCGCTCCTGTTGGTCTATCTGTTGGCCATTCTGCTGGCATTGTTCTTCTCGTCATTCGGACTCATCGTCTCCAACTATAGCGACACCATGCAGCAGGCCATGCTCGTCATGTGGTTCTTTGTGGTGTGTCTGATGCTGCTCTCGGGCCTGTTCACCCCTGTGCGCTCCATGCCCGACTGGGCCTACCTGACCACCTATATCAATCCCATGCACTACTTCGCCGATGCCATCCGCACGGTCTTTGTACGAGGTGGTGGTTTCCAGGCCATTGCCCATCAGGTGGCAGCTCTCGCCGCCATTGCCTCCTTGATGGCCGTTTGGGCTGTGCAGAGTTATAAGAAGAATAGCTAACCCCCACACCCCACACTCCTCATCTTTATATTTGGTTTTTCGCTCGATTTGTACTAACTTTGCATCCGATTTCTAATGATTGACAAAATATAGGCAAGAGCATGGTGACAGAGCAGGCAATATTGCGCAGGACAGAACTTCTATTGGGCGATGAGGCTATGAGCCGCATCGCTGAGAAGCGTGTGATTATCTTTGGTGTGGGTGGAGTTGGTTCGTGGTGTGCAGAGAGTCTGGTACGCTCCGGCATCCGACAGTTGACGATTGTTGACTCCGATTGTGTGAGCATCACTAATATCAACCGCCAACTGATGGCCACTACGAAAACCGTGGGACAGGTGAAGGTGGATGTCCTGAAGGAGCGGCTGCTCACCATCAATCCTTCGGCAGAGATTACTGCTTTGCAACAGGTTTTTTGTGAAGAAACTGCAGAGAGCTTTCAGCTCGATACCTACGACTACATCATCGATGCCATTGACTCGCTGAAGGACAAAGCACTACTCATCCTCATGGCCACTAAGACGAATGCGAGGTTTTACTCGTCAATGGGTGCTGCCTTGAAACTCGACCCCACCCGCATTAAGGTTGCTGAGTTCTGGAAGGTGCAGGGCGATCCTTTGGCACGTGCCCTTCGCAGACGTTTCAAGGCTCTGAGTAAGCGAGAGAAGAACGATGCTTGCATCAGCTCTTTCGAGCATGAAGAGGCTCGACCGAAGGTCAAGCATGAAGGTCAATATCCCCACCGCAAGTTCCTCTGTGTCTATTCCGATGAACTCTTGGAAAATAAGATGCCCATCGACCCTCTTGACAAGGGTAATGGCACCGTAGTCCACATCACCGCCATCTTCGGCTTGATGCTTGCCAGTATGGTCATCCGGGATGCCGTTGGATAAATCCCCCGATATCGGAGATTTATTCCGTTACTACTTCTATATCGTTATAGCTCAAGCGGTCGCCTTGTGCGAGGCGTAGCCCTTCCACGCGGATGACTTTGGCACGCGTGGGGTTACAGCGTATGGTCTGCCAGATGGGATTGTTCACGATGTTCGAGAACTCACCTTCGCCCAGCGTCTCCCACGTCTTCCAGTCGGTAGTGGCAGAAATGCGGTAGTGGGTGATGAGGCCTTCCTTTGATTCCTGTGGAGGCAGATAACGGAATCCGGTAACGGTTGCTTCGTCTTTGAGCGTCACGAACATCATCTTGTCGCCTCCGAAGAAGATATGGTAGTCTTGGGCGTGTTTCTCGCCGCTGTCGGAAGCTTCCTGAGTCATGGCGGGGGCCAGATACACGGAAGTGCGCTTGATGATAGGTTCGCATTTGGCATCGAGGATGGTCATGCGCAAACGGGTTGCCGTCACATTGGGGAAGCAGATGATACGGCGATGCCCAATGGTGGTCAGGCCGTCTCCGTTATCTACGAGCTCATCCTTCAGCGACTGCCACTGGCCATTGACTTCAGCCTCCAACGAGAACTTCTTCACGCGCTGACCATAGCGAATGTCTTCTTCTACGACGAAGCGGTTGAACTCGGTGGGTTTCTTGAAGGAGATGAGAGTCTCATGGCCATTTGTCTTTTTCTTGGCTTTCTTGGCAAGGTCGGTTTTAAAGACTTCCTGAATCATCTTGTTGAAGGCAATGCCTCGAAGCGAGTCAATGGGATGGATGCGCCCGTTGGGGGCAATGGGGAAATTGAGCAGCAGGCATGAGTTGCGTCCCACCGATTTATAATAGGTGTCCATCAGTTTCGACAAGCTCTTCACGTTCTCGTTCTCTGTCTCATGATAGAACCAGCCAGGACGGATACTGGTGTTCGTCTCGCCAGCCACCCACAGCTCGCCGTTCTCATCGCCATAGTGCAGAATCTTATAGTCCATCCTTCCCTCACGCGGCACCAAGCTCCAATTCGTCTCACCGATAAAGCCAGCCTCCGTGCCCACCCAACGCAGGTCGCCACGGTCACCGCCCGCATCACTCCAAATCAACGTCTTGGGCTGCAGTTCACGAATCATCCGGAAGGTCTCAGGCCAGCCATAATAGTTCTTGTCAATCTTGCGAACTTCATTGGCACCGCCATACCAGCCGTCACCGCCATTGGCTCCGTCGAACCACACTTCGAACATATCGCCATACTCCGTCAGCAACTCACGCAGCTGGTTGCGGAAGTAAGTCACATACTCCGGCCGGCCGTATTCAGGATGGTTTCTGTCCCAGGGCGAGAGATAGACGGCATATTCCAGTCCCTCCTCCTTACAGGCCTCGGCCAGTTCGCGCACCACGTCGCCCTGACCATTCTTCCAAGGCGAGTTCTTCACGGAGTACTCCGTATATTTTGAGGGCCACATACAGAAACCGCAATGGTGCTTGGCGGTGAAGATGATGCCCTTCATGCCCGCTTGCTTGCAGACACGTGCCCACTGGCGGCAGTCCAGGTTACTGGGGTTGAACAGCTTCGGGTCCTCATTGCCGAAGCCCCATTCCTGATTGGTATAGGTGTTCAGCGAGTAGTGGATGAAGGCATACATCTCCATCTCCTGCCAACGCAACTGGTTCTCCGTAGGCACAGGGCCGCAGGGTTTCATCTCTTGTGCCCAACAGCCGCTACTCATCGTCAGGGCCAAGGCAATGGTTAATACTGTCTTCATCATATTCGGAATCGTTTTATTGCTTCCTGCAAATGTACGGAATTTATTCCTATATCATGCGGGAACAGGAGATTTTTTTTATTCGTCTGCATATTGGCCTGCACATAAACTGTTTTTCCTGGCTTGCTACGCACAAAATCTACCTCTCCGGCATTCAGCACGCTCGTGGAACAATCAGCTTTTATTGTCCATGGACAACAAATACTTCAATCAAGTTGTTAACCTATAGAAATTTCTTTCTGACGAGGTACAAGGTGCCCTGTTTGCTATGCTTGTTCCGAAGAGACGGGAGGTTCTTGAGCCATCGGCCGAAGGCTATCAGGTTGGCATTGGCAACGGCACTGCCCGCCTGTTTCCTGACCTCGGTGAAGATGGCGGTAGCGGTGAGGTACTCGCCGTCGCGCTCATCGCTGACCGTCTCGAAGCATTCGAAGAAGAACTGCTCAATGGGCTGTTGCATCTGGAACCGTCGGTTGCTCTCCATGATGAGGGCGGTCTGCTCAGCGTCGAACCAATAGGGCTCTCCCGTCATGACGGCATGGAAGGCCTGTGCGTAGAGCTGTTCGTGGTTGATGCGACGTCCGATGTTGATGGGCCCCGTGAGCTCCACGCCGATGAAGCGGCGACAGCCCGACGGGTCGGCGAGGATGTCGGTCATGTTGGCGGTGGCGATGAAGGAGGCCAGTCGCGGGAACACCTCCACATGCCTGCCGTAGGGACGCTTCACCTTCACGTTGGCCAGTTGGATGACGTTCTTCAGGAATCCCTCCTGAATCTTCGGCGGGATGGCGTTGAACTCATCGAGGTTGATGAGCAGGAACTGTCCCATGGCCTGTAGTATGGCTTTCTTGTCGCTGATGACCAGGCTGTCGTTGTAGCCCCACTGCAGCTCGTTGGGTATCAGCGACTTGCAGAAGGTTGATTTGTTGTATCCCTGTCGGGAGACGAGCAGCGGTGCCACGCTGTTACCGTAGCGGTGGTTGCGTCCCAGCCACTGTGCCACCATGCCGAGGAACCAGGTGTAGAACCAGTCTTCCCAGTGGGGGTTGTCGGTGGGTACGCAGCGTGCGAGCGCACGGATGTGATCCTTGCCGTCCCATTTGTTGTGGACGCTCCACAGGTAGTCGTCAACGGGGTCGTAGCTTCTCACCATGTTCGACATGACGAAACGGTTGATGTCCTTATCCCAAACGTCGAGGCCGGAGAGACGGGCTTCCATGGCAAAACTGTTTCTGGTGCGTTCATCCACGGGTCTGAAATCCATGTAGGAGTCCTTCTTCCTGTATTCGGTGTATCCCATAACGGTGTTGTGGCGGAACTCGTAGCGGTCTTTAAGGAAGCTGACGAGCTGTTCTGTACCGCGGCGTACGCGTTGCTCCTTGTTTTTCTCTTCCTTGCTCCCGCCTTCACAGTCCTCCTGGTTGTCGGATGAATGGAGGGGAATCTCCGGCTCTGCCGCAGGCGGTGACATGACAGGCACCACGAAGGGCCGAGCCTCCTTGTTCAAGTAGGGGGACGGGTCGAGGGGCCGGCGGAAGCTGAAGGCTACGCCACTCTCTGTAAAGGAGGGCATGAGGCTTCCGCTCGTGTCAAAGAGGGTGACGGGACGGGGCAGGATGCCGTTGTAGATGGCAGTTGCCATCCGATAGGCGCGGCGGTAGAAGTCGCCGGCCTCTTCCTCCGATTGAGGCACGCTACCGTCTTCACGCGTGGCACGCACCAGTATTTTCACGCTCCTGCCGCTGGCTCCGATGAAGGCGGCCAGCGTCATCGGCATGCATTGGGCCGCCCTTTTCACCTCTTCCACCTCACGGTCATTGGTGAGGTTCTTGACGTTGAGCAGCACGAGTCCGTTCACCTCCTTGAGGAACCTGTCTTTCTGCCTGTTCGTGCCGAGTTCAACGGCGGGAAAGACGCGCGGCAGCTTGTGCATGTCGGCAAAGCTGTAGGAATAGCCGTCATGTTCGCAGTCGGCAATCATCCTGCGCAGTGTACCCACGGTACCCTCCTTGGTGTCATTCTTGATGTAGTCTATAAGGCTGTTGATGGTCAGCACGCGGACGTGCTCTTGATGGTTTTTGTCTTCTCTGATAAGTGTTAGTTTCATGATCAAACAGAATGTGTTAAGTGATAACTGATGAGGACGGGTTGAATAGGTCAGCGGGACGGGTTGAACAGGTCGTCCGGACAGAGTCTCCAGGCCATTGGGACGAAGTGTCCGAGACCGTCGGACAAGTTGTCCGGACGGCCTCCGGACTCATTGTCCCCAAAGAACGACCTACCCATGAGTTCTGAACAGGACGGCGTTCTGATAGTGGTCGAACCTCACTGGGTCGTTGTAGCCGTAGCTTTTGAAGAGGTTCTCTATCCACTGTTGCTGTTTTACCGACAGTTTCTTCTCTCCGCAGCGGTAGCGGTAGTAGTTTGAGCGTCCGTTCAGGTAGGTCATAATACCGTCCTTGATGGCCTCGTAGTGAATCTTGTGTACATGGTCGTAGAGGTGGTCGAAGCCCCATGCAATGCGTTCCGTCCTGATGGCGGCAAAGCAGGAGCAGGTCCCGTTGCGCCAGGCCAACGGCGTGACGCACATGGCCTTGTGGTTTTCCTCCGCCTGCTCGTCGGCAGTCACCTGTGC
>JAFSWU010000070.1 GCA_017444365.1 Prevotella sp. | reverse complement strand
TGATTTGCTCAATCTGTTTGAGGAAGTCATCAAAGTCGAACTTGTTCTTTTGAATCTTCTTCTGAAGGCGGCGTGCCTCCTCCTCGTCGAACTGCTCCTGAGCACGCTCCACGAGAGAAACGATGTCACCCATACCGAGAATACGGTCGGCCATGCGCGAGGGATGGAACACATCGATGGCCTCCATCTTCTCACCAGTACCCACAAACTTGATGGGCTTTGTAACCACAGTGCGGATGGAATGGGCTGCACCACCTCGGGTGTCACCATCGAGCTTGGTCAGAACCACACCGTCGAAGTCGAGACGGTCGTTGAACTCCTTGGCGGTGTTCACAGCATCCTGACCCGTCATCGAGTCAACCACGAAGAGTGTCTCATCGGGATTGATAGCATTCTTCAACGCCTCAATCTCGTTCATCATCTCCTCGTCAACAGCCAGACGGCCCGCGGTATCGACAATGACCACATCATATCCCTTGGCCTTGGCCTCCTGAATGGCATGATTGGCAATCTCGATGACTTTCTTGCTCTCGGGCTCCGACCATACGGGAACACCAACCTGCTCACCAACCACATGCAACTGCTGAATGGCAGCAGGACGATACACGTCGCAGGCTACGAGCAAAGGCTTCTTGTGCTGTTTCTGCTTGAGCATGTTGGCCAGCTTCCCAGAGAAGGTTGTCTTACCAGAACCCTGCAAACCCGACATGAGCACAATGCTCGGACGGCCCTGCAGTTTCAGCTCCACTGCTTCACCACCCATCAGTTCAGCCAGTTCGTCGTGAACAAGCTTCACCATCAGCTGACCGGGCTTTATGGCCGTGAGCACGTTCATGCCCATTGCCTTCTGCTTCACGGTGTCGGTAAACTGCTTGGCAACCTTGTAGTTCACGTCGGCATCCAACAAGGCCCGGCGCACGTCTTTCAAGGTTTCAGCCACATTAATCTCAGTTATCTTGCCCTCACCTTTCAGTATTTTAAAAGACCGTTCCAGTCTTTCACTCAGATTCTCAAACATGTTCTGTTTTCGCTTTTTTACTTGTTATACCTAAAATCAAGCTGCAAAATTACTCATTTCCTATGGAAAACAGGCATAAATCGTCGTGTTTTAAAATATTTTAAGGGGCTAACTCAAATAAAATGCTTACATTTGCAACATAAACTACAGCTGAAACGAGAATATGGAACAGAACAGTGAACTGCGCACAGCGTGGGAATTTGTAGAGAATACAGGACGAAGCATCTTCTTGACCGGCAAGGCAGGAACGGGAAAGACAACGTTCCTCAAGACGGTTGTCGCGAATTCGCGCAAGCGTCCCATCGTGGTGGCTCCGACAGGCGTGGCGGCTATCAACGCAGGGGGTGTCACCATTCACTCGTTCTTCCAGCTGCCCTTCTCTCCCTATGTGCCTGGTGCAAAAATGGAGAGCAAGTTCGACTTCAGCCGCGAGAAGCGCAAGATTATAGCATCCATCGACCTGCTCATCATCGATGAAATCTCCATGGTCCGCGCCGACCTGCTCGATGCCATTGATAACGTGCTGCGACGCTTTCGCGACCACTACCAGCCGTTTGGTGGAGTTCAGTTGCTGATGATTGGTGACTTGGCACAGCTCACACCCGTGGTGACACCCGAGGACGAACAGATGCTGAAGCCTTTCTACGACACACCCTATTTCTTCGGTTCGAAAGCCCTACAGCAGATTGACTATGTCACCATCCAGCTCACCCACGTCTATCGCCAGCAAGACATCTCGTTCATCAACATTCTCAACCAAATTCGCGAGGGGCATCCTTCTCAGCAGGTGTTAGACCAGTTGAACAGCAGAGTCGTTGCGGCAACCCACTCTGACAAAGGGACAATCCGGCTCACAACCCATAACCAGATGGCCAACTACTATAACGAGTCGGAACTGCAGAAGCTGCCAGGACGCTCGTTCCAATACCACGCAGAGGTGAGCGGCACATTCCCCGACTACTCATTCCCCACTGCAGAAACATTAGTGCTGAAAGTAGGAACACAGGTCATGTTCGTCAAGAACGACCCTTCGCCCGAACACCGCTATTACAACGGGCGCATCGGACACGTCCAGGAAGCTTCCGAAAACAGGCTCACCGTTTATTGCGAAGGTGACGGGGATGCCATCGAGGTGGAACCGCTCGTATGGGAGAACACCCACTACACCCTGAACGAAAAGACACGCGAGATAGAAGCCGAAGTAGTGGGAACGTTCAAACAGCTGCCACTCCGTCTGGCATGGGCCATCACCATTCATAAAAGTCAGGGACTGACCTTCGACCGCGCCATCATCGATGCCAATCAGTCGTTTGCACCAGGGCAGGTGTATGTTGCACTTAGTCGCTGTCGCACATTGGAGGGGCTGTTACTGGCCTCACCACTCTCCACCCACGCCATTATCAACGACGAAAGAGTTCACAGCTATATCTCCCTACAAGAGACTCAGGCACAGCGCAGCATCGAGCAACTGCCCATGCTGAAGCAGGAATACGAGCGCTATCTGTTGCTCCAACTCTTCGACTTCCGCCCCCTACTCTATCAACAGGAGTATATGGTGCGCATCTTCGCAGAGTTCTTCTACCACAGCCATGCCTCGCTGAAACGGCTCCACGACCAGACGCTTATCGACCTTCGCCAGCAGATCATAGCCATCGCAGGAAAATGGCAACAGAAAATTTATTCCATGCCCTACGACTCATTGCGTGAACAGGAGTTTCTCGACCGCGTGAAGCGCAGCGCAGCCTACTTTGCCAACACGCTTGAAAACATCCTTGCCAAGCCACTCGAACTCTCTGCCAAGGTGGAGACCAACAATAAGCAGGCAGACAGACGTC
>JAFSWU010000069.1 GCA_017444365.1 Prevotella sp. | reverse complement strand
TGAGATTCATTTTTGAAAATAGGAAAGGCGTAAAATGGAGCGCAGAAGCGGACATAAATGGGGTAGTGACTTTTGCGCCAATTTTGCGCCAATATTCTCTATTTTAACACAAAAACGGGATGATTTAAGTTAAAATTAAGATAATTACCAAACTTGAAGAATAAAAGGAAAAGCCTTGTAAGTTATTGACTTACAAGGCTTTCGAAGGGTGCCTGGTGGGACTCGAACCCACGACATTCAGAACCACAATCTGACGCTCTAACCAACTGAACTACGGGCACCATCATGTCTGCTGATGAGTAACTTGGCTTAAGTTATGTCTCAAAAGCGGGTGCAAAGATACGGGATTTATTTGGAATGACCAAATAAATCCCGTTTTTTTTCATTTTTTCTTTTATTTTTTCCCTTTCAAGTGCTTTCTTTCCACATCGCGTGGTGACAGCTAGGCACTCTGTGTGACCAAAAGCAAGTTACTTTTTGGTGGGTTCTGCGGGTGCTTCCTGCTTGGCTGCGGGAGCTGCCTGCTGTGCATCAGCCTCGGGCTTTGCCTGCTGACCAGCACCGAATCCCTGTGTGTTGGTGGGGTTGGTGGTCATGGTTTCCGTAGCGGCTTTCTCGAGAACGCTCTGGTCTGTGGGAGCTGTAGGAGCTACGTAGGCGCATACTACGCTGAGTACGACCATTGCCACGGCGAGTGCCCATGTTGTTTTCTCTACTACGTCGGTAGTTTTACGCACGCCCATGATGGCGTTAGAGGCAGAGAAGCTTGATGCCAAGCCGCCG
This sequence comes from Prevotella sp., assembly GCA_017444365.1. Lineage (GTDB taxonomy): Bacteria > Bacteroidota > Bacteroidia > Bacteroidales > Bacteroidaceae > Prevotella. The sequence continues at coordinate 9,316 of JAFSWU010000069.1, read as the reverse complement.
CCTTTAGACTCTTGAATCAGCACGATTCCAATCATGAGGAATGATGCCAGCACAATGAGAATAATGAATAATGTGTACATTTTTCTTTTCTGTTTTTATTGTTATTATTTTATTTATTTTTTCTCGCTGTTGCGTATCAATTTTTCCAAGAAACGGATTTGGTCTGCAAAGTAAGCATTTTTTTTTGGATAATTCAAATTTAATCGCTGAATAATTTCTAAAGCGCGTGAATATCTGCCTTGTTTGATATAAATTTTGGCTAAAGTCTCTGTAAAGTACCCTTCATCGCCGTCTTCCTGCTGTTCGTTTTCCTCATTGATTTGTGGAACGTACTCGGGTTCTTCCTTGAGTTGTATTTTCTTTCCTTCCTGATTGATGAAGTCGTCGATGAGGTTCTGTCCTTTCAGTTGCGGCAGCTGTTCATCGCTGTGCGGTTTCTCTTCCTCCACCTCAAGCAGATAGGACACGTAGTCAACGGCCGCGTCTGCGGGTGTTGGCTTGCGCTTGGGTGATGCGGTTTCCTCCTCCGTCTTGGGTATGGAGTCGAGGAACGTGTCGATGAGCGATATGGTTCGGCTTCCCTGGCTGTTGTCCTTCGGTTTTTCCTTGCTGTTTTCCTGGCGCGTGGTGTTGAGCTGGTAGTGAGCCGCCTCGACAAGGTTGAAGATGACTTTTCTGTCGGTGATGTAGATGGCGGCCTTGCGCAGTTCTTCGTCGAAGTTGGAGTCGTGAAGCAGATAAAGGTTCTGGAGCATGAGCAGGCGTGCCGTCTGGTAATAGGGATGGAGCGCAAGCAGGCTTCGGAGATCGTAGAGGGTCTCCTTGTTCATTAGCTCTGGATGTTTCATCAGCTGTGTCAGCTCCATTTTCCTCGGGTTGTTTGTAGTTTGCGGCTTACCAGTTGGCAACGGTAGCGTTGAATATCTGTTCGGTGATTTCTTTCACCATTTGGTTGACGAGTTCCTCCTGTACGGAGTTCAGCGATTGTGTAGATTCATAGACAGCGGTGGCTGTGAACTGTTTCTCGAAGTCCTCAGAGTGCTTCACGTTGTTGGTGAATCTCACGTTGACGGTCATCGAGAGCTCTACCTGTGAGGAATATCCCTCGCTGGAGATACCTTTGTTTCGCTGGGTATATTGGGTGATTTCTCCTTCTATCTTCAGGTCGCCGTTTCGTTTCACCTGGATGAGTTTGGTGTGATTGGCGAAGATGTCCTTCAGTTCGTTGTTGAAGATGGGTCCCATGGGTCCCCATACATAGCTTGCGCGGATGGGGAAGTCGGCTATCTGAATGGTTTTTGTCTTCGTGTAGTCGATGCTTGCTCCATTGAACTTGTAGCTAACGGAGCAGGAGGTTAGGAGTAAAAGGGTAAAAAGGCAAAAAGGCAGAAGGATGCGCAAGCATCTGCCTATACAACGATTTGTCTTATATGTTATTTGTCGTCTCATTTTTTACTTTTTACTTTTTACTCTTTACTTTTTTACCTTTTAACTCTTTTACCTTTACTTATCCAGTCCGAATTGCTTCAGCCGCCGGTAGAGCGTGCGGTCGCTGATGCCCAGTTCCTGAGCTGCTTTCTTACGGTTGCCGCCGTTTCTGTCGAGTGCTTTTTCGAGCAGTTGCCTGCCCATGTCGTTGAGATTCAGGCTCTCTGGCTCACTTATTTCTTCTGCCTCGGCCTCAACGAGCTGTGGTGCAGAGGAAGAGATGTGCGTGTTGATGGCGGGTTGAATGCCCTTGACATCCACCGCCTGTATGGGGTTTTGGAATCCGGCGGCTCCGCTTAGTCCCCGTGCCTCATCGAGTTGTTTGCGCAGGCTGTTCATGTCACGCCGCAGGTCGGTGACGTTTCCACGCAGCTCGTAGAGGATCTTGTAGAGCAGTTCGCGCTCTGTCTCATAGGAATGGTCACCCTTTTCTCCCACCACGGCAAGCTGCATGCTTTCGGGGTCGCGTGGGATGAAGTGGCTCAGGGCCTCTGCATCAATCTCGCGCTTCTCTGAGAGAACAGAGATTTGCTCTGTGATGTTTTTCAGCTGGCGCACGTTTCCGGGCCATTTGTAGCTGAGCATCAACTGCCGGGCCTCATCGGTGAGCGTGATGCGCGGCAGGTGGTACTTCTCTGCCATCTGCATGGCAAACAGGCGGAAGAGCAGGATGATGTCTTCGCCACGGTCGCGCAAGGCCGGCATCTGTATGGGGATGGTATTGAGGCGGTAGTACAAGTCTTCGCGAAAGCGTCCTTCGCTGATGGCTTTCTGCATGTTGACGTTGGTGGCGGCCACGATGCGCACATCGGTTTTGCGGATTTCCTGTCCACCCACGCGAATGTATTCTCCTGTTTCAAGAACACGGAGCAGTCGGGCCTGTGTTGCCATAGGCAGTTCGCCCACTTCGTCGAGGAAGATGGTTCCTTTGTTTGCCACGCCAAAGTATCCCTCACTTTCGCCGATGGCACCCGTGAAGGACCCCTTTTCGTGTCCGAAGAGCTCGGAGTCGATGGTACCTTCGGGAATGGAACCGCAGTTGATGGCAAAATAGCGCTCGCGCCGACGGGGAGAGTTGTCGTGAATCAAACGCGGTATAATCTCCTTTCCCACACCGCTCTCGCCCACGATGAGCACAGAGAGATCGGTGGGCGCCACCTGCAGGGCTACGTCCAAAGCACGGTTCAGACCGTCGCTGTTGCCAACAATATTGTACCGCTGTTTTACCTTCTGAAGTTCTGATGTATTCATAAGAGGTGACAAAATTACACAAAATTTTCTATATAACTGCAAATTTGGCAGAAAAATAATTTTAAAAGTTTTGGTTTTAGGGCTTGGGGAAAATCCGACAACGAGTCCGGAGGCCATCCGGACAAGTTGTCCGGCAGTCTCGGACACTTTGTCCGGATGCCCCGGAAACTTGGTCCGGATAAGCCGGAAGCTCTGTCCGGATGACCTGTTCAACCCGTCCCGCTAAGCTTTTTCGAGGCTCGATGTAAGAGGTTAGGAAATGGAAGGAAAATGGATTGCTTTTGCCGAGCTTGTCTTATCGGCTTCGAAGGGGCAGTTTGATGAGCAACAATCCGATGGCTGTCCACACGATTTCGCGCAATCGGACGAGCAGTGCCACAAAGATTCCGGCACTGGTGGTAAGTCCCAGTCCGGCTGCCGACATGAGAAAGCCCCCTTCCCTACCCCCGAGCTGCAGCGGGAAGAAGAAGAGCAGGTTGGCAAACAGGGAGGTGAAAGCCAGAATCAGCACACAGTCGGCAAAGTCGGGAGCGGGCATCAGGACCAACAGCACGAAATAGATTTCGAGTGAAGAGCATACGCGGCAAGCCAGCTCGAGTAGCACGCAGCCCACGAATGTCAAGGGGTTTTGCCGATGGAGTACAGCAATCTTCCTATCGACCTCATCAAGTTGCTCGCGCCGTTGTTCGACGAAGCGTCGCGTCCATCTTTTTAAATAAGGTATATGTCCCAGCACATTCATCGCCCTGACTGCCAGTCCGCGCCGGTATCCCACAACAAAGAACCAGATGCCCAGCGCGCAAAAGGCGGTGACGGCCAAGAGCAGCAGTCCCGTGGCGGCATCGACGGGCTTTGTTACGAGGAACAGGACCACAGACAATAGCCAAAACCAGAAGTGGCTGAAGATGTGGGTCATCACATAGAGGATGACCGATGCCGTAGCACGCTCGCCGCCGATACGGGGTGTGAGCTCCATGATGCGATAAGGCTCACCGCCCATCAGCCCGCCCGGTGTGGCATAGTTCAACGCAAATCCGCTGACGGTAATCTTATAAAGCCACAGCAGGGGCACCTTCGGCATCGGGCCAACGGGAGCTTGTTCGTTGCGGTGAGGAGCCAGAACACCCTTGATGATCAGCCACCACGTTGCCGTATTGAAGATATAGAGAAAAGCCCACAACGCTACTACGGCGAAGAACCAATAGCCAGCCCGACTAACGCCCCGCCACACCTCGGCATAGTCCAGTTGTGTCACCATGATGGCAAGCACAACAAGACCGAAGCCCAGGAAGTAGTTTTGATAGCGATGTTGCTTCAAAGCCTTTCTTTTATGCTGTTCTCGTGTTTCTTAGGGATTGAGAAACGCACTTTCTCGCTCTCATCGCGCTTCTCGTGATACAGCTTGGGAAGTGGATTGGCAAGCGGTGCATCGTAGGTCTGACGGTTTCGCCACACATCGATGGCCGCATAAATGGCCTGGCGCATGGAAGACTCGTCGGGGATTGCCTGACCAGAAGCTACGAAAGGAGGCAATGCCGGCTCGGTAATAACCATGCTAAGGCCTGTCAGCAGGCATACGGCGGCATCGTCGGAAAGGGCTTTCAGGGGTGCCATTCCCTGATCGTGATACATAGCCAGCACTCCGTCGAAAGCCTTGTAGCTTCCCTGTCCGAAGAAATCCTCGGCTGCGTAAGGTCCGAAAACATTGACACGCTTCTCCTCCAATTGCTTCAGGGCTGGCACAATGGCGTTTTGCTCCTCTGCGCCGTCAGCTCTGGGATTGAGCGCCAACACAGCCACACGAGGATAAGAGAGGCGCCAGTCGCGCCGGATGTTCTCGAAGAGTCGGGTGACGCTTTCCACAATGCTCTCTTCCGTCACCTTCGAGGCAACGTCCTTCAAAGCAATGTCGGAAGTGAAGAATGCCATGCGGAGCTGTTCGGTCAGCAACAGGCTGACCGACTTCCCCTCCTCGCCAAGCATCTTCTCAACGAAGGCCTGCTGTCCTGTGAATCCAATCGCGTTGTTGCTGCTCAGCGGGGCTGTCACCAACACATCGCACAACCCTGCCTTCACATCGTCAACGGCACGTTGAAGTGCCTTCATACCGGCAGTTGCCGACTCTTTGGTGGGTGTTCCAAGTTCAACCTTCACCTCGTCATCGACACACGCCAACAGGTTCACATGTCCATCGTGAACCTCCTCAGCTTTGCTGACGATGGTGAAGTTGGCCTCCAAGTTCAACGCGTTGCGGTGGTAGGCCGCTACTTTAGGCGACCCATATACAACGGGCGTGCAGAGCTCGAGTAACTCGGGTGATGCAAAAGTTCTAAAAATCAGTTCGTATCCGATACCATTGGTATCACCTTGCGTGATGGCCACGCGCACTTTTCTTTCTTCCATTTTAATATCTATTCGTGATGACGTTATAACGTTATGTCGATATTTTTCTGCTTAGCTGTTGAGAGCAGGCCGCAGGCCGCACAAATATCTTGTCCGCGACTGGCACGGATGGTGGTAAACAGTCCATGAGCCGTCAGATAGTCGCGCAGGCTCTCCATGCGTTTTTCGTCGGCTCCGCGCAACGGCACGTCGGGTATCTGGTGGAAGCGAATCAGGTTGATACGGCAGTCGAGACCGTTCAAGAGCCTGACCAACTCACGGGCATGAACCTGCGAGTCATTCAAGCCTCCAAAGACGATGTACTCAAACGATAGGCGGCGCTGGTGGGAGAAATCGTACTGGCGCAATAGTTCTACAACCTCGGCAATAGGCATTCCCTTCTCAGCCGGCATCAGCTGCTGGCGCTGCTCATGAATGGGCGAATGCAGGCTGATGGCCACGTGGCATTCGCTTTCCTCGATAAAGCGTTTCAGCTTGCCTCGTACACCCACCGAGCTCACGGTGATGCGGCGCGGACTCCACGCCCACCCGTCGGGGGCTGTAAGCAGTTGGGTGGCACGCAACACGTTGTCGAGGTTGTCCATCGGCTCACCCTGCCCCATGAAGACGATATTCGTCAGTCGGTCGTGCTCGGGCAGCGAATAAATCTGGTTGAGGATGTCGGCCACCGAGAGATTTCCTTCCCATCCCTGTTTTCCAGTCTGACAAAACAGGCAGTTCATCTTGCAACCCACCTGACACGAAACGCACAATGTGGCGCGGTCGCCATCGGGAATAAACACCGTCTCCACGCATTTCCGGCATTCCTGCCTTGTGGGATGATCCTGATGAGCAGAAACATCCGTTCCCCCTACGGGAAACAGATACTTGATGGTTCCGTCCTTAGAGTACTGAGCATCGAGTGGAGCCTGACAGCCAATCTCACAGCACTCGGCCAGACGCTGGCGATTCTGCTTCGAGAGATTGGTCATCTCGTCGATGGATTTCACTTGTCGCTCATAAAGCCACTTGGCAATCTGACCGCCCGTAAAGGCAGGCATCCCGAGCGATTTCACCAGCTCTTTGAGTTCGCTGGTTGTCATTCCCAATAATATCTTCTTCTCCATACTGATGCTTAATGCTTCATGCGTGATTATATCATTTGGGGTGATGCCCACTTGTTCCAACAATCTGAGTTTTCGGAAGCTGGGCATTGCGACGGTTCACTACCGTCACCACGCTCTGTGCCAAGGCTATAAAGGCCTGTCCCGTAGCAGTCTCGGCATGAAGGGCCGACGGCTCTCCTGCATCTCCATTCTCGCAAATGCTCTGCACAATGGGTATCTGTGCCAAGAGGGGCACCTGCATCTCTTCAGCTAACTGACGACAGCCGCCGTTGCCGAAGATATAGTAACGATTCTCAGGAAGCTCAGCCGGCGTAAACCAAGCCATATTCTCTCTCAGGCCGAGTATGGGCACCTGCACCTTTTCATTGCGGTACATGTCTATTCCCTTGCGCGCATCGGCCAAGGCCACCTGCTGCGGGGTGGAGACTATTACGGCACCCGTGATTGGGAGCGTCTGCAAAAGGGTCAGATGGATATCGCTGGTGCCTGGCGGTGTGTCGAGAATGAAATAGTCGAGTTCACCCCAATCGGCATCGGCAATCAGTTGTTTCAAAGCCGATGTGGCCATGCCTCCGCGCCAAAGCGTTGCCGTATCGGGACTCACAAAAAAACCTATGCTCAGCAGCTTGACACCATAGTGCTCCACGGGAACAATGAGCTGGCGACCATCCTTCTCCACTGCGTAGGGACGCACATCTTCCACGCCAAACATCTTGGTCATTGAAGGGCCGAAGATGTCGGTGTCGAGCAAGCCAACCTTGTACCCCAAACGAGCCAAGGCAATCGCCAAGTTGGCAGAGACCGTGGACTTTCCCACCCCGCCCTTTCCAGAGCTGACGGCAACAATGTTCTTCACACCAGGAAGCATTTTTCCCACTTCGGGACGAGGTTTCGTCTTGAACTCCGTGCGGATTTCCACTTCAATATCCTGACCACAATGGTAACGGATGGCTGCCTCGGCCGATTTGACCGTTGACTTCAGGAAGGGATCGGTGTCGCGAGGGAAAACAAGGTCAACCCGGACATGCCACACAGCACCTTCGCCGCATCCCCCGTCCTGCTGCTCACATTTAGAAACAACTGGGGTATCGGCCACCATATCGCTTTCCACAAGATTCTTTTTCGTACCAGGATACATCACCGTCTGCAATGCATCCATCACCATTTTGGGATATAAGGTTTCTGTCATCTGCTTGAAATTTTCTGCAAAAGTACAGAAATAATTGCTTACTTTCAAATATTTTGCCCTTCACTTTAACGAAAAGCACAGCGATTCCTCGTTTTTTAGCTTTATTATTGCTATATTTGCAACGTCAATAACAACCAATATGCGATACACCTCTTATATATATATAGTCATCGGTATGTTGCTGATGACATTTTCTATCCATGCAAGTGCCAACAACGTTGTGTGGTATAACGGAACGGGAGCCGTCGCTTACAGTCTGCAAGAGCATGTGTCTCCAGTTGTCAAGGTGGCCCTCAGCATGTTCAGCGACGACATGAAAGCCGTGACCGGCCATCAAGCCGAACAACGCAACAATGCCCCTATAGACATCATTCAGCTCGATATGCTGTCGAACAAGGAGTTCAAGAAACTGAACAAGCGCCGACTGCCTTACGAGAAGATCATTGCCAAGCGCGAGGCTTTCTACATGGGCTGCCATGCCGGAAAGCTGTTCGTTATCGGAAGTGACGCCCGCGGAACTGCATACGGCATCTTGGAGCTGTCGCGCATGGCCGGGGTGTCGCCTTGGGTGTGGTGGGGAGACGTAGTGCCCGAAAAGAGGAAAATTCTACAAACCAGTGACAGCTTCTCCACTATTCAATGGCCATCGGTGGAATACAGAGGTATCTTCATCAACGACGAAGACTGGTCGCTCCGGGTATGGGCACACCAGAAAATGGACAAACGGTTGCCTGAAGGTACCATCGGACCACGCACCTACAAGAAACTATTCGAGTTGTTGCTACGCCTGAGAGCCAACACCCTGTGGCCAGCCATGCACGAGGGCACCAAGCCCTTCTTCCAAGTCAAGGGGAACCGCGAAGTTGCCGACTCCTGTGCCATCGTCATCGGCTCCAGCCACTGTGAGCCGATGTTGCGAAACAACGTTGGCGAATGGAACCGAGAACGCATGGGAGACTTCAACTACATGACCAATAGAAGGCGCGTACAAGACTACTGGACAGAGCGAGTAAAGGAAACAAGCAACATGGATGCCCTTTACACGCTGGGCATGCGCGGCATTCACGACGGCTCGATGGAAGGAGTGAAGACCCTCGACGAGAAGACAAAGGCACTGCAACAGGTCATTGACGACCAACGGCATATTCTGGCCAAGCATATCAACAAGGACGTTGCGGATATTCCCCAAGTGTTCATTCCCTATAAAGAAGTTTTGGACATTCTTGAAAACGGCCTGCAAGTGCCCGATGACGTAACTCTGATGTGGTGTGATGACAACTATGGCTACATGACACGACTCTCCGACGAACAGCAGCAGCGACGCAGCGGAGGGGCTGGTGTGTACTACCACCTGAGCTATTGGGGACGCCCGCATGACTATCTGTGGCTCACAACCACTCAGCCCGGACTGATTGTCAACGAGATGAAAACAGCCTATGAGCACCATGCGCGCAGACTCTGGATTGCCAACGTCCACGACCCGAAGGTTGCCGCATACGACCTCTCGCTTTTCCTCGACATGGCATGGAACATCAATTCGGTGAAACGCAACAACGTGGAGCATCATCTGGGCAACTGGCTCCAACAACAATTCGGAGCGGAAGCTGGGAAACTTCTGCTACCCGTCATGGCGGAATATTACCATCTCACAACCATCCGCAAGCCGGAATTCATGGGGTGGAGTCAGGTGGAACTGGACAAGAAAAAATTCCCACGTGGCTTGTCGCCTGCCGGTGACACCGAATTCAACGCCGTGTCCTTCGGCAATGAACTTGAGGCATACCTGTACTGTTTTGAGAACCAGAAAGAAAAAATACTGGCAGTGGAGAAGAAGCTACGACCGGAACTGCGCGATGCTTTCTTTGCCGCTGTGAAGTAC
>JAFSWU010000068.1 GCA_017444365.1 Prevotella sp. | reverse complement strand
TTAAGAACTCTCAACTCTCCGCTCTCAACTCTCAACTTCTCGAGAGAATCGAGAGATTGATTTCTGTTTACGAGGAGGCTCTTGCCAACGTGAAGGCTCTGGAGAATCAGGAGGCACAGGACTTCTTGGCTCGTCGCCTGTACGATATGACTGCTGAGCTCGTGATGTCGCTGCTCATCATTCGTGATGCCGCCAAGGCTCCTGAGCTGTTCGAGAAGAGTGCCAATGTCTATGTACGCATGGCAGAAGAGAATGTGCTCGGCAAGGCTGCCTATATCAAGAACTTCCGTGTGGAAGACCTCGACAGCTTCCGTGCTGTTGTGAAGTGTGCTTGTGAGGCAGAATAAATAGAACGAGCCCATCGGCCTGGGAGTCAATGCGCTCCTTTGTCGATGGGCTCGTTCATGGTGAAGGAAACTTCTTTGATGGGTGGATGCGGAATCCGATGAGTGCTATGATTAGTTGCAACGACGGATTCCGTCCAGTCAGTTTCTATTTGGAAGTCATTGAATAGTTCTTGATTCAATGTTGAATGACTTTCTTGGCTGTTCCGTCAGCCTTGCGGATGATGTAGATGCCCTTTGGCAGCTGGTACTCATCCATTCGACGTCCTTGCAAATCGTATGTGCAACGACCGTTTCCTCCCTTTGACTGTTCTTGCACAATGCTGATGCCATCAACTGTGCTGCCTCCCATGAAGTCAAACGAGATCAGTCCGTCCTCTGTCATCTGAATATTGGTGATGCTCTTTGAAAGCAGCGTGCTTTCCTTGTCGTTCTCGTTGTACATGATGCTGGCGGGAATCGATGTGTTTGTCAGTTCGCGGTTGACCGTCTCTGTGGAGTCGGTAGCCCAGGGGTAGGCCGATGTGCTCAGGTGAATGTTGTGCAAGCGGGGTGCCTGTTGATATTGTGACCGAAGTTCCCTTTTGACAAAAAGATTCTTCCAGTCGTTATAGTCCAGGTTGTCGGCATGCACGATGTCATACCTGAAGTGGTTGGAGTTGTTGTTCACCACATTACCCGACCATGCGGACTTGGAATAGTCAACATGGAGAATCAACAGTCCTTTTCCAGGCAGGCCTACATCCCATCCTTTCCACTGTCGGTTTTCCAACAGGTAGAACTCGTTGTCGGTATGCTTGATGATATAAACCTCGCCACCGTCTGCAACAGACTTCATGCCGGTAATGGTGGTAGGCTCTGTCAGCTCTGTCGGGGTGAGCCATCCCAGTTGCATTTTCTCAAAGGAAGAGTAGTTGGGCGGGCACCATCCCCAGTTGGTGAAGTTGCCTCCGTCCATCAAATCCCATTCGTCCATGACGGAGAAATAGGGGGAGTCGCCCGTGGGATAGAGGTCGGGCAGTCCGAGGCTGTGTGTGAACTCGTGGCAGAAGGTTCCTATACCTTGGTTCGCGTTGTTCAGGTACAGCTCTCCGCTGGCGGTAAATTTGGAGATCTTCTTTGAGTCAGGGGTTGTGATGGTTGAGAACGAGGAGGTGACGGGCCACACGTAGCCATAGCTGCTGATGGTTACACCATTGACGTTGCCAACACCTTGGTTGCCACAATATCCAGCATAGACAAACAGCACCTGGTTGACGCTACCGTCGTTGTTCCAGTCATAGACAGAAAAGTCTATATCCTCGGACTCAATGAGCTTTCTGGTAGCTTCCATGAAGGGTTCTTTACCATAGTTTCTTGTTTTGTCATTGGGATTTTCGTAGGGCTGTGCCTTGCTGCTCACCTTGATGGGACCATACACGTCGAACTGCAAGTTGAACATGCCTCCCGACTGCTCGCGGAAGTAATCAGCCATACAGCCAGCTCCGTCCCTTTGGTTGTAGCCGCTCACGTTGAAGATGCTGTCGTATGTCTCTTGGGGTTTCTCCATGCTGAAGTCGGTGTCGGAGAAGGAAACCAGGATGACCAGCTGCCGGTAGGTCTTGTTGGGGTCCCAGTCCTTATTAATAGCAGGAAGTTTGTGCCTTGCTCCTAATGCCATGGCTTTCCTGCGTTGTACCTCAGAAGCTGTCAACATGTGGAACACGCCTTGCTCGTCCTGGTCATAGATTTTGCCATCGGGACTGACAAAGTGGCTGTTGTATTCGTCTCCAACCAGCATCAGGGTTAGTGTGGTTCCGTCGGGTTGTTTATAGACCCTCCATTCTCCTTTGACACGGCTTGCGGATATGGTTAATGTCAGGATTGACATCAGCACGGTCAGTAAAACTTTCTGTCTCATAGGTATCTTTTTTTTAGTATTTGCTGCAAAGTTACGAATAAAAAGAAAAACTTTCGCAAAAAAATGCTATTTTTGCAAAAGTTTTATCACGATTAATCAAAAAGAAAGATGGAACAAGGATTATTTTACGAGATTTGCGGCTGGGTGGCCAGCATCTGTATGATACTGGGTTATCTGCCCCAGGCCATTGTAACCATTCGTACGCGCAAAACCGATGGCATTGCCCTGCCCACGTTCCTGATGATGGGAATAGGCAGCTTCTGCTTCATGATGCAGGGCATCCTGCACGAGCCCGAGAAGCTCTGGGCCCTGTTCTTCACGAATCTGGTCACCACCACGTGCAGCGTCATTGTCTTCGGCATCAAGATATACAACGACTATATCAAGAAGTAGCTCCTCGCTCACTTACACAGTGCGATGCACAGACGGTCCTGGAAGTTGCGGGCCTGTCGTGCGCTCATCACCCCTTGGTTGATGATGGCGAAGCAGAGCGGACGGTTGTCGGCCGTGGTGCAGTAGCCTGCCAGCGAGATGATGCCCGTCAGCGTGCCGGTCTTGGCGCGCACGTTGGCAAAGGCTGCCGTCTGGTCCATGCGGTTCTTCAGCGTGCCGTCCCATCCGGCGATGGGGAGGGAGGGCAGCAGATGGCGGTACATGTTCTCGTTGCGGTGGGCATGGCGCAGCAGTCGAACCAGCACCTCCGGTGAGATATAGTTGTAGAGCGACAGTCCCGAGCCGTCGGCAATGCGGTAGGCTGCCGGGTCGAGTCCCGTTTGCTTGATCAGGTTCTTCACGATGACCGCCGACTGTTTGGCCGTGGCAGGGCGATGGCCGGCGTTTGCTGCCAACTGGTAGAACAGGCATTCGGCGAACAGGTTGTCGCTGTCCTTCATCATCCGAAGCAGAATTTGGTCGATGTTGTGCGTGCGGACACAGATAATAGACCTTGCACTCCCTGCACTCCCTGAACTCCCTGCACTACTCCCCGCTCCCTCCGTCATCACTCCTTTGATGCCTGCGGCGATGAGTTCCTTGGCAAAGACATCCAAGAACTGGTCTTTGCGGTTGTACACCAAGGGGGATAGCACGGGGTTGTCGTCATCCCAGCACCAGCCTTCGCCCAGCAGGTCGGAATCCTTCATGCCTCGGTCGGCACAGACGAAGCCGCTGATGGAGTCCACCCCTAACGCCTTGACACTCTCCACAAAAGCTTTCATGTCTTCAAGGTCGAAGAGCGGGTCCATGCCTCCCACGCACACCAGGTTGCCCTTGAGCACGTGCCCCTCAACTGTTCCCGTGTAGCAGAGCTTGGTGCTCGTACAGTAGTCGGTGCCTAACTGGTCCAGGGCTGTGATGGCGGTGAGCAGCTTCATGGTGGAGGCCGGTCGCATGGTCTGCCGCGCGTTGTGGGCATACACGGCAGAGTCGCCGCCGAGGTCCCATACCAGTATTCCCACCTGCGAGGTTTCAAACAGAGGGTCTCGTAGCAGTTGTCCGATGCTCTGGCTTACACGTTGCTCCCAAGGCTGTGCTACGGAGTCTTGGCGCAGCGTGTCGCTTGTGCCGGTAATGATGATGTTTCCTGTTGATTGTGCTTGCAGACTTTGTACTGCCAACAGAAGCAAAACCCACAGAATGTGCAGACATTGTCTGGAAAAAGTTCTTCTTGTAGTCATAGTTGACTGCGAAGATACGAAAAAAAGTTGAATGATGAATGATGAATTATTTGTACCTTTGCAGCGAAAAGTTACTCTTTTGAGTTTGACGGTATGGTTTATAAGTATGATTTCCTGGTGATAGGAGCCGGCGTAGCGGGAATGAGCTATGCCCTGAAGGTGGCACGTGCCAAGAAGGGCCGTGTGTGTATGATTTGCAAGACCTCTCTCGACGAGGCGAACACCTCGTTTGCGCAAGGAGGCGTGGCAAGCGTGACCAATCTGGAGCTCGACAACTTCGAGAAGCACATTGAGGACACGATGATTGCCGGCGACTTCATCTCCGACCGCGCTGCCGTGGAGCAGGTGGTCAGAAAAGCACCCGAACAGATTCGCGAACTGGTGGAGTGGGGCGTGAACTTCGACCGCAAGGCCGACGGCAACTTCGACCTGCACCGCGAGGGTGGACATTCCGAGTTCCGCATCCTGCACCACGCCGACGACACCGGAGCCGAGATCCAGCGCGGGTTGATGGCTGCCGTGCGTGCCTGTCCGGATATTGATGTCAAGGAAAACCACTTCGCCGTGGAAATCATCACGCAGCACCACCTCGGTGCCCGCGTCACACGACGCACACCTTATATTAATTGCTACGGTGCCTACGTACTCAACCCCGAGACCGAGAAGGTGGACACCTATCTTTCGAAGGTCACCGTGATGTGTACGGGCGGTTGCGGTGCCGTCTATCAAACCACCACCAACCCCGTCATCGCCACGGGCGACGGCGAGGCGATGGTCTATCGTGCCAAGGGAACGGTGCAGGACATGGAGTTCGTGCAGTTCCACCCCACGGCCCTCTTCCATCAGGGCGAAACTCATCCCGCCTTCCTCATCACCGAGGCTATGCGCGGCTACGGCGGCATCCTGAAACTGCCCAACGGCGAAACGTTCATGGAGAAATACGACGAGCGACTCTCTCTGGCACCCCGCGACATCGTGGCCCGTGCCATCGACAAGGAGATGAAGCTCCACGGTCTCGACCACGTCTGCCTCGACGTGACCCACAAGGACCCCGAAGAGACCCGCCGCCATTTCCCCAATATCTATCAGAAGTGCCTCTCCATCGGCATCGACATCACCACCGACTATATCCCCGTGCGACCCGCTGCCCACTACATGTGTGGCGGCATCAAGGTTGACCTCAACGGCTGTTCCTCCATTGAGCGCCTGTATGCCGTCGGCGAGTGCTCCTGCACCGGACTGCATGGCGGTAACCGACTCGCATCGAACTCGCTCATCGAGGCGGTGGTCTATGCCGATTCCGCAGCCCGCCATTCCTTGGAGCATATCGACCTCTACGACTTCAACGACAAGGTGCCCGAATGGAACGACGAGGGGACGATGACCAACGAGGAACAAGTGCTCATCACGCAGAGCGTGAAGGAGGTGGGCGAGATCATGTCCAACTACGTGGGCATCGTGCGCTCCGACCTTCGTCTGCGACGTGCCTGGCACCGACTCGACATCCTCTACGAGGAGACCGAGAACCTCTTCAAGCGCGTCAAGGCCAGCAAGGACATCTGTGAGCTGCGCAACCTCATCAACACCGCCTACCTCATCACCCGCTTCGCCATCGAGCGCAAGGAGTGCCGCGGCCTGCACTTCACCGTCGATTAGCCCGTGCATGCCGACGATAAATACAGGGCAGACAGGTTATACAGGTTAGCGGGACAGAGGGTCCGGCTCATCCGGACCGAGTTTCCGAGCCGTCCGGACAACGTGTCCGAGGC
>JAFSWU010000067.1 GCA_017444365.1 Prevotella sp. | reverse complement strand
TCCAGGAGTGGGAAAGACGAGTCTCGGCAAGAGCATTGCTGCCGCCATGAGGCGCAAGTACGTGCGTGTGAGCTTGGGCGGACTTCACGACGAGAGCGAGATTCGAGGCCACCGTCGCACCTACGTGGGAGCGATGCCAGGCAGAATCATCAAGAGCATTCAGAAGGCAGGCTCGTCGAACCCCGTCTTCATCCTTGACGAGATTGACAAGATCACACAGAACACCTACAACGGCGACCCCTCGTCGGCCATGCTCGAAGTGCTCGACCCGGAACAGAACAACGCCTTCCACGACAACTATCTGGACGTTGACTACGACCTGTCGAAAGTGTTGTTCATCGCCACGGCCAACAATCTGAACACCATCCCCAAGCCCCTGCTCGACCGCATGGAAATCATCGAGGTGAGCGGCTACATCACCGAGGAGAAGATCGAGATTGCCAAACGCCATCTCATCCCCCGCGAGCTGGAGAACACGGGCATGATGGCCAGTAAGATGAAGCCCACATTCAACAAAGCCGCCATCGAGAAAATCATCGAGCAGTACACCCGTGAAAGCGGCGTGCGACAGCTCGAAAAGCAAATCAACAAGGCATTGCGCAAGATGGCATTCATTGTGGCACGCGACGGCAATCTGCCCTTTGAGAAAATCACGCCCGCTGAGCTGGGCGACCTGTTAGGCAAGCCGCCCTTCTTCCGCGACATCTACCAGGGGAACGAGTATGCCGGCGTGGTGACAGGATTGGCCTGGACAAGCGTGGGCGGCGAGATCCTGTTCATCGAAACCTCTCTTTCAAAAGGAAAAGCGGCCAAGCTGACCTTGACAGGAAACCTGGGCGACGTGATGAAGGAGTCGGCAGTCATTGCCCTCGAATACGTGAAGGCACATGTTGACACGCTGGGCATCGACTACCGAATCTTCGACCAATGGAACATCCACATCCACGTGCCCGAGGGCGCAACACCCAAGGACGGCCCGTCGGCAGGTATCACCATCGCCACCTCTATCGCATCGGCCCTAACGCAGCGGAAGGTGCGGAAGAACACCGCTATGACGGGCGAGATCACCCTCCGCGGCAAAGTGCTGCCCGTGGGAGGAATCAAGGAGAAGATTCTGGCCGCCAAACGTGCCGGCATCACCGACATCATGATGTGCCAGGACAACAAGAAAGACATTGACGAGATTCCGGAGATCTACCTGAAGGGAGTTCGTTTCCACTATGTGGAAAATGTGCAGGACGTTTGGAACTTCGCCCTCACAGACGAGCTTGTGGAGAATCCCGTGAAGTTCACCATCGACGAAGAAAAGAAAAGCGACAAACAATAAATGAACTGTTAGACGTGACATTCGAATTACAACATACAGACAGCGCATCCGACGCACGAACAGGACTCATCACCACGGCACACGGCCAGATCAAGACTCCGATATTCATGCCCGTCGGAACGGTTGGAAGTGTCAAAGGAGTTCACTTCAGCGAACTGCGCGAGCAGGTGAAGGCACAGATCATTCTTGGCAACACCTACCACCTCTACCTGCGCCCAGGGCTTGAAGTGCTGAAGGCTGCCGGCGGATTGCATAAGTTCAACACATGGGACCGCCCCATCCTGACCGATTCCGGCGGTTTTCAGGTGTTCTCCCTCACAGGCATCAGAAAGCTGCGCGAAGAGGGATGCGAGTTCCGTTCGCACATAGACGGCTCCAAGCACTTCTTCACCCCTGAGAACGTGATGGACACCGAGCGCATCATCGGAGCCGACATCATGATGGCTTTCGACGAATGCCCCCCAGGACAGAGCGACTACCAGTATGCCAAGAAGAGCCTGCAACTGACCCAGCGATGGCTCGACCGCTGTATCAAACGCCTCTCCGAGACAGAGCCCGTCTATGGCTACGACCAATGCCTCTTCCCGATCGTTCAGGGCTGTACATACAAAGACCTGCGACAGGATGCCGCCAAGCATGTTGCCGACAAGGGAGCCGACGGAAACGCTATCGGCGGCCTGGCCGTTGGCGAGCCTACGGAGGTGATGTATGAGATGATAGAAGTGGTGAACGAGATTCTGCCCAAGGACAAGCCCCGCTATCTGATGGGGGTTGGTACGCCGCAGAACATCCTTGAAGCCATCGAGCGCGGTGTAGATATGTTCGACTGTGTGATGCCCACCCGCAACGGGCGCAACGCGATGCTCTTCACCTACGACGGCACGATGAACATGCGCAACAAGAAGTGGGAGTTCGACTTCAGCCCCATAGACCCAGAGGGATGCGAAACCGACCGCATCTACTCCAAAGCCTATCTGCACCACCTCTTCAAAGCTCAGGAGCTCCTGGCCATGCAGATAGCAAGCATTCACAACCTGGCATTCTATCTCCGCCTGGTGACCGATGCGCGCCAGCATATCGAGCAGGGAGACTTCGTGGCATGGAAACGCTCCGTCATCGACAACCTGGGACGCAGAGTCTGAACATAATCAAAAGCAAATGAAGAGTTACAAGAAAACAAGGAAATACCTGGGACTTCTGAAGGCTGGGAGGCAAATCAGGAGATACACCCGATGGATGACGTATCTGAACCCTTTCAAATACGTCAATATTCTCGACCGCTACATCATCAAGAAGTTCATCGGCACCTACATCTATTCCATCGCCCTGATCATCTCCATATCCATCGTCTTCGACGTGAACGAGAACCTGGCCAAGTTCACCCAGTACCACGCGCCGTTCAAGGCCATCGTGCTCGACTACTATGTGAACTTCGTGCCCTATTTCGCCAATCTGTTCAGCCCTCTGTTCGTATTCATTGCCGTCATCTTCTTCACCTCGAAACTGGCGAGCAACTCCGAAATCATCTCGATGCTGGCGGCAGGCGTATCGTTCAAACGGCTGATGCGCCCCTACATGATTTCGTGCATACTGATCTCCCTGGTCTCGTTCTACCTCAGTGCCTACGTCATCCCCCACGGCACCATCGTCAGGCAGAACTTCGAGACACTCTATAAGAACAAGCGCAAGAACACCTCCGCCGACAACGTTCAGCTGCAAGTGGGTAAAGGCGTGATTGCCTACATCCAGCACTACGACAACACCTACAAGCGCGGATACGGCTTTTCGCTTGACAAATTCGAGAACAAGAAGCTCGTCAGCCATCTCACGGCGGCAGAGATTCAGTACGACACCATCTCCGACAGCAAGTTCCATTGGACGATGAGAACCTGGAAATTACGCGAGCTGAAAGGTCTGAAGGAACATATCACCAGCGGATTCCAGCGCGACACGACCATTCTGATGGAACCCACCGACCTCGTCTATTCCAAGGGACAGCAGGAGACCTTCACCAGTCCTGAGCTGCACGACTACATCTCCAAGCAGATTGACCGAGGAAGCGGCAACGTGGTGCAATATCAGGTGGAGTATCACAAGCGCATCGCATCGTCCTTCGCCTCCTTCATCCTCACCACCATTGGACTTTCCCTCTCTTCGAGAAAGCGCAAGGGCGGCATGGGACTCTATCTCGGCATAGGACTTGCCTTGAGCTTCGGATACATCATGCTGCAAACGGTGTCGGCAACCTTTGCCATCAACGCGGGAACACCACCCATGCTGGCGGCGTGGATTCCCAATATCATCTTCGCCGTCGTTGCCTACTTCTGCTATCGCAAGGCACCGAATTAACGCCCCCCTCCGACTCCCCCACGGGGGGAGAGAGCGAGATACGAGGGTAATGAAAGACGCAGAAAGCGTCTCCGCACAGTAACCGGGGGTGCGAGCGATGAGCGAGTACCCTCGGATAGTAGAGAAGTCTCAAGTAAAACGACCCTGGAGGGGTCGCCGCTAAGTAGCCAGACGAGGGGCGAGGGGCGAGATACGAGGGGCGAGATACGAAGTAATGAAAGATTTTAGAAATTATGTTTTTTGACGAATTAGAATTAAACGACAACATTCTGGATGCGCTCTACGACATGCACTTCGACGAGTGTACACCCGTTCAGGAGAAATGCATCCCACAAATATTAAACGGACACGACGTGCTGGGCGTTGCACAAACAGGAACCGGCAAGACAGCGGCCTATCTGCTGCCCGTGCTTTCCATGCTCGACAACGGAGAAGCCACCTTCCCCGACGGCCGGCATATCACCTTTCCGCGCGATGCCATCAATTGCATCATCATGTCGCCGACACGCGAGTTAGCGCAACAGATTGACAAGGCCATGCAGGGATTCGGCTACTATCTCGACGGAGTGAGCAGCGTTGCCATCTATGGCGGAAACGACGGTGGCCGCTACAACCAGGAGCTGAACGCATTGAAGGCGGGAGCCGACGTGATCATTGCCACACCTGGCCGTTTCATCTCGCACATCTCGATGGGCAATGTCGATATGAGCAAGGTGTCGTTCTTCATTCTCGACGAGGCCGACCGCATGCTCGACATGGGTTTCTCCGACGACATCCTGAAGATTGCCAGTCAGCTCCCCGCCACGTGCCAAACCATCATGTTCTCCGCCACGATGCCCGCCAAGATTGAGCAGCTGGCCCAGACGCTGTTGAAGAATCCCGTCTCCGTGAAGCTGGCCGTGAGCAAGCCCGCAGAAAAGATCCGGCAGTCGGCCTACGTGTGCTACGAACCGCAGAAGCTGGGCATCATCCGCCACATGATCAAGAACAACGACCTCAGCCGCGTCATCATCTTCTCCTGTAAAATAAATAAGGTGAAAGACATCCACCGCTCTCTGCTTCGCATGCACATCAACAGCGGTGAGATGCATAGCGACCTCTCGCAGGCCGAGCGCGACGAGATGATGTACCGTTTCAAGAGCGGCCAGATCGATGTGCTTGTGGCAACCGACATCCTGTCGAGAGGCATCGACATCGACGATATTGCCGTGGTCATCAACTACGATGTTCCCCGTGATGCTGAGGATTATGTTCACCGCATAGGGCGCACGGCACGCGCCGACCGCGACGGCCGTGCCATCACCTTCATCAGCGATGCCGACATCCGCTATTTCCAGCAAATCGAGGAGTTCCTCGGAAAGTCTGTTGAGAAGAATCCCCTCCCCGAGGGATTGGGCGATGCGCCTGAATACAAGGCTGCTCCCCGTCAGGCGAAACGGAACGGGAAACGCAAGTTCCACGGACGGAAACAGTAAGGAAGCAAGTCAGGTGGAAAACGGTCTGCCAAGCCCGCCAGGCCAGGAAAGCCTGCCAAGCCTGCCAAAGCCCGCCAGTAGAGCGGCTACGGGGTGGTCAGAAACTGGGAAACAGGCACCCGCTGCTTCGCCATGAGCGAATCGGCCTGGTCGATGGCGGCCGAATGGAAGAACTTCGCCCCCATCGACCTGTTCACCACCCATTGCACACGCCCCATGTGGGTATCGCGCTCCGCTTGTGTGCAATGTTCAAAGTCTTTCAGCGGATACAGGCTCAGCAGGTAGAACGTCAGGCAGTCGGGCACGATGTAGCTCCGCTTCATCGTACGGCGTTGTCTTTCGCTGTAATAATACGCATAGGTGGGATAATCGGTCCCCAGGTACTTGTCGAGCGAGATGCCAATCCGCTTGTCGCCCACCACAATGCTTTGGTCGAATGAGCCGATCTGAGCATAGACAACCGGCAGCGAGAGGTTGGGAATCATCCTCTGCAAGCGGTCGAAAGACTTGTCCAGCAGCTCGTTGATGTCATCCATGTTGGCATACTGCAATTCAACATCGGAGATAACGGCTTGCAGAATGGTGTCTTGATAGAAATTCAGGAAGCGGGCATTGATCGACGGGTCGCTCACCTCCCCCAGCTTCAGGATGTCTTCCAGCAGAGTGCGTGTCTCCACAGGGTACTGCGTGTTCATCTGTTGCAGGGCCGAGAAATCGCCCGTAGTGAGGTAGCGGCTTTCCAAACGGTCGTAACGCACCACCGAAACCCGAGGCTCATCAACCTGGGACTCACCCCGAAACCACTTGAATTCACAAGCACTACAGAGCACAATGGACATGACAAATAACAGAAGACGCACCTTCACAATGGTAAATATTCTTTAAAATCCTTGGCAAAAATACTAAATTATATTTTAAAATCCAAATTTTTGGCTAAAAAGTTTAAAAAATTGTATCTTTGCATCACAATTTCTTAACAATACAAGAATATGCGCTATCTATCAACACTCATGATGCTACTGCTGGCAACTGCCGCCTCCGCACAATACCAGCTTACTGCCGACATCTATAACCCTGGCAGCAAAGACCTTCTGAACACCCCCGTATGCATTTCGCTGGAGCAATACCAGGACGTGATGACAGGAGTGGTGTTCATCGACGGCAAGGAGATTCCCTCGCAGTTGGACGATCTGAACCGCGACGGGGCGAAGGACGAGATCTGCTTCCTGGTGGACGTTCCCAAGCATCAGACCATCCACGCCAACATAACGCTCATTCCTGCGGGCACGGAAGCAGCAGCATTGATCGCGCCCCAGGAATACACACCGCGCACGTATGCCGAGATTGTGCTCCGCAATCCCGCCGTGAAGGAAAAGAACCGCCACGACATCTACCTCGATGCCATCACCGCCGACCGCCGCACAGCCAATTCCTATAACGTGCAGCACCACCACGGCGTGGCCTTCGAGAATGAGCTCATCGCCGTACGCATCTATTTCGACCAGCGGCAGACGCTCGACCTCTATGGCAAGTTCAGTCAAGGACTGGAGCTGGAGCAAACCCAGTTCTACACCTCACCCGAACAAAAGCAGCAAGGCTATGGCGACGACGTGCTGTGGGTGGGAAACAGCTTCGGCCTGGGTGCGCTGAGGGGCTGGAACGGCAGGAAGCCGACCATGATCTCCAACGTGGAGCGACGCACACAGCGCATCATCTCGTCAGGGCCCGTCAGAACCGTTGTCGAGGTAGAGGACGAGGGGTGGATTCCTGAAGGTTCACCATCCACATTCGCGCCCCTGAACATGACCATCCGCTACACGCTCTATGCCGGCCACCGCGACATCGATGTCTGCGCCCGCTTCAACCGCAATGTCAAGGACTTGCTCTTCTCCACGGGTGTCATCAACGTGAAGGGCTCCCAAGAGTTCTCCGACCACAAGGGCTTGCGCGGCTGCTGGGGCACTGACTGGCCCGCCTCCGACACGCTGAACTGGAAGAAGGAGACCGTGGGACTGGGCATCCTGGTTCCCCAGGAGCACATGGTCAGCGAAGTGCCTGCCACGCAGGAGAACTACGCCTTCGTCATTCGCCCCAACGACAAGAACCAACTCTGCTACAAGCTCACCTATACAAGCAACAACGAACACGATTTCGGCGTTCATTCCGACAAAGCCTGGTTTGAATGGCTGAAAGCCTGGCGAAAGGAAACGGAACAGCCCGTCAGGGTAAATATTCGTTGATTTTTCAATGATTCTCAGTTTTTATTTGTACCTTTGTAAGCTGTAAGCTGAACCGCCGTACAAACAAAAACAACAAACAACCACAAACAAAACAAAAATAGAATGAAACGAATCGCTTTCTCCCTGATCATGGCAGTATGCTGCCTGTCAGCCACCGCACAAACAGCTGCGGAGGTGCTGGACATCACCCGTCGCGCCAACAATTATTTCATGCAGAAGCATGCCGACCCCACCACGCCCACCTACGTGAAGAAGATGCGCCCCAGCAGCCTGTGGACACGCGCCGTGTACTACGAGGGGCTGATGGCACTCTATGAGATTGATGCCGACCCGCGCTACATGGAATATACCGACCGCTGGGCAAGCTTCCACCAATGGACTCCCCGCAACGGCGTGAAGACCACCGATGCCGACGACCAGTGCTGCGGACAGACTTACCTGATGAGATACCAGCAGTTGGAGCAGTCGGGCGACTCCAAGAAGGAGGCGCTGGGTGCCACCACGCGCTTCGTGATAGAGAACCTCGACAACCAGATGGCAACAGGGCGCGTGGATTACTGGACTTGGATTGACGCCATTCAGATGGCGATGCCGCTTTATTTCCAGGCCTACCAGCTCACGGGAGAGCGCAAGTATGCCAACTATGCCATGAAGATGTACCGCTGGACGCGCAACGAGTGCGGAGGCGGGCTGTATAACAAGAAGACCGGCTTCTGGTGGAGAGACAAGGACTTCGTACCTCCCTACAAGGAGAGCGACGGCAACTACTGCTACTGGAGCCGTGGCGACGGATGGGTGTATGCGGCACTGGTGCGCGTCATGGACTTGCTGGAGCCTCAGGACAAGTATTACCAGGAGCTGAAGAAAGACTTCCTCGCCATGAGCAAGGCCTTCATCAGCTGCCAACGCAAGGACGGGTTCTGGAACGTTTCGCTCGTGTCGCCCGTCACCTTCGGAGGCAAGGAAGCCACGGGAACAAGCCTTTTCCTCTATGGCATGAGCTGGGGCATGCGCAAGGGGCTGCTCAAGCCTGCCACCTACCGCCCCGCCTGCGACCGTGCGTGGAAAGCCCTGGCCACCGAGAGCGTTCACCCCGACGGATTCCTGGGCTTTGTACAGGGTACCGGCAAGCAGCCCAGCGACTCACAACCCGTTACCTACACAAGCGTGCCCGACTTCGAAGACTACGGAACAGGGTGTTTCCTGCTCGGTGCGGTGGAGTATTACAAGCTCATCAAATAGGGGTAGAACCACTGAGACTGGAGATTGACACCCACTTGCCAACTCACAAAAAATCTTAAAACAAGGGGGATATTGCGTGCGTATATACTTCTTTTGATTAATTTTGCACCGAGTTTTGAAAACTCTGCATTCAAAAACATAACGAAAAAAAATCAAAAGTATTGAATATGAAGAAAATTCTGACCATAGCCATGTTGCTGTTCGCCTGCGTCAATCTGGCGACAGCTCAGGAACAACAGGCTCAAATCAAGTTTGACAAGCTGACGCACAACTTCGGAAAGTTCTCGGAAACTGATCCCGTGCAGACGTGTACCTTCGCGTTTACCAACACAGGAACAGCCCCCCTGGTGATCAACCAGGCACTGGCAAGTTGCGGTTGCACCGTTCCCGAATACACCAAGAAGCCCGTGGCACCTGGTGAAAAGGGCGAAATCAAAATCACTTACAACGGAAAGGGTAAGTTCCCTGGACATTTCAAGAAGACCGTCACGGTACGCACCAACGGTGTGCCCGAAATGACACGCCTGTATGTAGAAGGCGATATGGAAGAGGCCAAGCAATGATCTTCTATTTCTCCGGCACAGGCAATACCAAGTGGGCTGCGCAGTATCTGGCAGAAGCCACTGGCGAGAAACTGATATGGATTCCCGAGGCGATGGGCGGGGCGGCAGACAATGCGTGCCGCTATACGCTAGAAGACGGGGAACGTATCGGTTTCTGCTTTCCTGTACACGCGTGGCGACCGCCGTTCCTGGTGAGGAATTTCCTTAGGAAGCTGCGCATTGAGCAGGCTCAGGGTCACTACTGCTATGCGCTCTGCACGACCGGCGACAACATCGGCGAGACCATGCGCCTGTTGCAAGAAGACCTTTCCTCGATAGGCTTGCGGGCATCGAGCCTCTTTTCGCTCATCATGCCCGAGTCGTACGTCGGCCTGCCCTTCATGGATGTCGATACGCCCGCCAAGGAGCAGCAGAAGAAAGCGCGCGCCAAGGAACTCCTTGAACAGTATGCCCAGAGCATCGTCAACCGCGTGGAGGGCGAGGAACATCTGGTTATCGGCAACTGGCCACGCATCAACACCCGCATCATCGGCAGCTATTTCCTGAAACGCCTGATCACCGACAAGCCCTTCCACGTGGTGGAGGAGCGTTGCATCCAATGTGGCAAATGTGCTGCCGTATGCCCGGTTCACGACATCGAAGGCGGAGTGGGCAAGCTCCCTTCATGGAAGCACACGGGCGACTGCCTGACATGCTTCGCGTGCTATCACCATTGTCCCCAACATGCCATTGAGTTCGGCAACCGCACGCGCAAGAAGGGACAGTACTACTTCAGGTAGTCGGCGCACATGTCGGCACACCGTTCTCCGTCAACACCTGCTGAGACGATACCTCCTGCATAGCCGGCACCCTCTCCACAAGGAAAGAGACCGGCAATACGCACGTGTTGTAGCGTGGTGGCATCTCTCAGAATCCTAACGGGACTGCTCGTGCGGGTCTCGGTTGCAATCAGCACCGCCTCGTTGGTGAGGAATCCGTGACTCATCTTTCCGAATTTCTTGAATCCCTCCTGCAAGCGTTTCCCCACGAAGGGTGGAAGCCAGAAGTGCAGCGGGCTACTGATCAGTCCTGGGGCATAGGAACTCTTCGGCAGGTCGTAGCTGAGGCGGTTGTTCACGAAGTCGGCCATTCGCTGCGCAGGAGCCGTCTGTCGCATGTTGCCCTGTTGCCAGCACGTGCGCTCCAGCTGTTCCTGGAACAGCATCATGCGCAAGGCCTCGTCCTCTTTCTCCATTCCCCCCTCTGATGTCAAGCCTCCGGCTTCATCAATGTCCTCTGGATGCAGTTCTACCACCATTCCCGAGTTCGACCACTGCGTACCTCGGTTCGACGGGCTCATGCCGTTGACTACGATCTGATGCTTGTCGGTGGCGGCAGGTATCACGAAACCGCCTGGGCACATGCAGAAGGAATAGACACCCCTACCCTCCACCTGGGTCACAAACGAGTACTCGGCAGCGGGAAGATATAGGCCGCGCCCCTCGCGGTTGTGATACTGTATCTGGTCAATCAGCATCGACGGGTGCTCCAGTCTTACGCCTACGGCAATCCCCTTGGCCTCAATCTCGATCTTCGATGCCGACAGATAGCGATAGACATCGCGCGCGGAGTGTCCAGTGGCAAGAATCACAGGGCCGCGAAACTCCCTTTGCTCCGTCGCCCTCCAGTCGCCATCGACAGCCTGCACCGCCTGTACGCCCACAACACGTTCTCCCTCCATCATGAAGGAGGTCATCTTGGTTTGGAAATGCACCTCGCCGCCACATCTTATAATCGTGTTGCGCATGTTCTCGATGACCTGCGGCAACTTGTCCGTACCGATATGTGGATGCGCATCGGCAAGGATGGCTGTGGAGGCACCATGCTGGCAGAACACATTCAGGATTTTCTCTACGCTTCCCCGCTTCTTGCTGCGCGTATAGAGCTTGCCGTCAGAATAGGCACCGGCTCCCCCCTCGCCAAAGCAGTAGTTGCTCTCGGGGTCAACCGTCTGCGTCTTGGTGATGAGTGCCAAGTCGCGCTTGCGGTCATGAACATTCTTTCCGCGCTCCAGCACGATGGGGCGCACACCTCTTTCTATCAGGCGCAATGCCGCAAACAATCCCCCTGGGCCTGCACCCACGACAATGGCGCGGGGTGCCTGCGACACATCGGGGTATTCCGTATGGATATACTCGTCATCTGTCGACTGCTCATTGATATACACCCGCACCTTCAGGTTGACGAAGATGGTTCGTTGACGGGCATCGATGCTTCTTTTCAGGATGCGCACATGCTGAATGGTTCTCACGTCCATTCCCTTTTCCGAGGCAATGAACTCCTTGATACTTTGCTCTTGCGAAGCCTGGCGGGGCTGTAGTCTAATCTGGTACTCTTGAATCATCTGGTAGCTGTCATATTGATGCAGAAAAGTGAGATTTTCTGCGTAAAACAACAAATTTGATGCAAAATTAATAAAAAATGTGTGGTTTTAACCGCTAATCAGATTGTTTTTTGTATTTTTGCAGCCAAGTTTTGTTCAACCTCATTTGTCTTGAGGCAACCGAATATTAAAATCTTATGAAAGTACTGAAATTTGGCGGAACATCTGTTGGTTCCGTAAAGAGCATTCTTAGCTTAAAAAGCATTGTTGAGAAAGAGGCCAAACACGGCCCGGTAGTGGTAGTAGTGAGTGCATTGGGTGGAATCACCGATAAGCTGCTGAACATTTCGCAGCTGGCACTTCAGGGTAACGAAGACTGGAAGGATGAGTTCGCCGCTGTGGTGGAACGCCATCACCAGATGATCGACACCATCATTACCGACACAAAAGACCGAGAAGATTTATTCAATATTGTCGATGCGCTGTTCGAGCAGTTGCGCTCGATATACTTTGGTGTGTTCCTCGTTCACGACCTGAGTCAGAAGACGCAGAATGCCATCGTGAGCTACGGCGAGCGGTTGAGTTCGTACATCGTCTCCAAACTCATCAGAGGCTCCAAGCGCATGAACGCCCGCGACTTCATCCGCACAGAGCGGAAGAACGGTAAGCACACGCTGGATTCGGAACTCACCTATAAGATGGTTCGTGAGGCGTTTCTGAGTAATCCGGAGGATGACCATTCGCTTCACACCCGCATCAGCATCGTACCTGGGTTCATCAGCCGCGACAAGCACACCCGCGAGACAACCAACCTGGGGCGTGGAGGTTCTGACTATACGGCAGCCATCATCGCCGCAGCCCTCAATGCCGACGTGCTGGAGATCTGGACGGACGTTGACGGTTTCATGACCGCCGACCCGCGTGTCATCAAGACCGCCTATACCATCAGCGAGCTAAGCTATGTGGAGGCAATGGAGCTCTGCAACTTCGGTGCGAAAGTCATCTATCCGCCCACCATCTACCCCGTCTGCATCAAGAACATCCCCATCAAGGTTAAGAACACCTTCAACCCCGATGGCGCAGGAACAACCATCAAGGACACCATCGAGAACGACCAGAAACCCATCAAGGGTATCTCCAGCATCAACGGAACCACGCTGATTACCGTTACAGGACTCTCGATGGTGGGTGTCATCGGTGTCAACCGACGCATCTTCACCACACTGGCTGTCAACGGCATCTCCGTGTTCATGGTGTCTCAGGCTTCATCCGAGAACTCCACCTCCATCGGTGTACGTGACGAAGACGCAGCAGAGGCCGCCAACGTGCTGAATGAGGAGTTTGCCAAGGAAATCGAGACGGGAGCCATGTATCCCATGCATGTGGAAAGCGGATTGGCCACCATCGCCATCGTGGGCGAGAACATGAAGCACACGCCAGGCATTGCGGGCAAGCTCTTCGGCACACTCGGACGCAGCGGTATATCCGTCATTGCCTGCGCACAGGGTGCCAGCGAGACCAACATCTCATTCGTTGTCAACGGCAAGTTCCTGCGCAAGTCGCTGAACGTTATCCACGACTCGTTCTTCCTCTCGGACTACAAAGTGCTCAACCTCTTCATCTGCGGCGTGGGAACGGTGGGCAGCAAGCTCATCGAACAGATACGCTCTCAATACGAGGAACTGAAGGAGCACTCCCGACTGAAACTGAACGTTGTGGGCATCGCCACATCGAAGAAAGCCATATTCACCCGCGACGGCATCGACCTCGACAACTACAAGAAACTGTTGGAGCAATCGGAACCCAGCACACCCGAGAAGCTGCGCGACAACGTTATCGGCATGAACATCTTCAACAGCGTATTCGTTGACTGCACCGCCAGCAAGGAGATTTCTACGCTCTACCACGACTTCCTTGAACACAACATCAATGTGATCACGGCCAACAAGATTGCCGCTTCCTCAGCCTACGACAACTATCTGCTGCTCAAGCAGACGGCGCTGAAACGCGGGGTGAAGTTCCGCTTCGAAACGAATGTGGGCGCAGGACTGCCCATCATCGGCACCATCAACGACCTGCGCAACTCGGGCGACATCATCCTGAAGATTGAGGCCGTGCTCAGCGGTACGCTCAACTTCATCTTCAACGAGATTTCCGCCGACGTGCCCTTCTCCGAGACCGTGCGCCGAGCCAAAGAGCAAGGCTACAGCGAACCCGACCCACGCATCGACCTGAGCGGCAAAGATGTCATTCGCAAACTGGTGATTCTGACCCGCGAGGCAGGCTATAAGATTGAACAGGAGGATGTAGAGAAGCATCTCTTCGTGCCTGACGAGTATTTCCAAGGTACCATCGACGAATTCTGGAAACGGCTGCCCCAGCTGGATGCCGATTTCGAGGCACGCCGCAAGGTGCTGGAACAGGAAGGCAAGCGTTGGCGCTTCGTCGCCACAATGGAGGGCGGCAAGGCTTACGTGGCCCTGCAAGCTGTTGAGAACGGACATCCCTTCTACAACCTCCAGGGCAGCAACAACATCGTGATGCTCACCACCGAGCGCTACAAGGAGTTCCCCATGCTCATCCAAGGCTATGGAGCAGGAGCCAGCGTAACCGCCGCAGGCGTGTTTGCCAACATTATGTCTATCGCTAACATTTAATCCACCCGAAATGAAACACATCATCATACTCGGCGACGGAATGGCAGATCATCCCGTTGACCGCCTGCAAGGAAAAACGCTTCTACAATATGCTGCAACGCCCACCATGGATCTGCTTGCGAAACAGGGACGCTGCGGACGACTCATCACCATCCCCGAGGGATTCCAACCTGGCTCTGAAGTGGCCAATACCGCCATTCTCGGCTACGACCTGAACAAGGTCTATGAAGGGCGAGGCCCCTTGGAGGCTGCCTCCATCGGCTATGAAATGGAACCTGGTGACCTGGCGCTGCGCTGCAACATCATCACCCTCGACGATGGGAAGATTATCACACACAACGGAGGCAACCTTCAGACAGAAGATGCCGATGTGTTGATTCAATACCTCAACGAACATCTGGGCAGCGACCGCGTCCGCTTCATCACGGGCATACAATATCGCCATCTGCTCATCATCAAGGGAGGAAGCAAGCACGTCGATTACGCCCCACCCCACGACCATCCCAACGAGGCGTGGGCAGAACTGATGCCAAAGGCCGAACCATGCGACGGCGACCGTGCCGAGCTCAGCGCTCAGGAGACCGCCGAGTTGGTTTCCGACCTGATTCTCCGTTCGCAGGAATTGCTGGCACAGCATCCTTATAATAAGGAACGCGCGAAGAAGGGCATGCGACAGGCCAACTCCATCTGGCCCTGGAGCGGCGGCTACCGTCCGTCGATGGAGACCATTCCCAGCCGCTATCCGCAGGTGAAGAGCGGAGCGGTCATCTCTGCGGTGGATCTCATACGTGGTATCGGCCACTATGCCGGCTTGCGCAACATCATCGTTGAGGGTGCGACAGGACTTGCCGACACCAACTACGAGGGGAAGGCACAAGCTGCGATTGAGGCACTCCGCCACGATGACTTCGTGTTCCTGCATGTGGAAGCCAGCGACGAAGCCGGTCACGACGGCGACCTACAGCTGAAGCTGCAAACCATCGAGAACCTCGACAGCCGCATCGTCAAACCCATCTACGAAGCCGTCGCCCAATGGGACGAACCCGTTTGCATCGCCGTACTTCCCGATCACCCCACGCCCGTGGAGATTCGCACACACGTGAGCGAACCCGTACCCTTCCTCGTCTGGCACAAGAATATTGAGCCCGATGCTGTTCAGCGATACGACGAGGTCGCCTGCGTCGAAGGCAGCTTCGGACTTCTCAAACTCCAGGAGTTCATGCAGAGATTCATGGAGGCGTAACTATTCACTATAAAACTATGCACTATGCACTATTATAGCACCAACCACCAGGCGCCAATGGCGTCATTAGAGAAAGCAGTAATCAAAGGTCTTGCTGAAGACCGCGGACTCTACATGCCCGAAACCATCAAGCAACTGCCCCAAGAGTTTTTCGACAACATACAGGACATGACCTTCCAGGAGATGTCCTTCCGCGTAGCAGAGGCCTTCTTCGGCGAAGATGTCGATACAGCCTCATTGAAGCGCATTGTATATGACACCCTGTCCTTCGACACACCCGTTGTTGCTGTGACAGATTCCATTTATTCGTTAGAGCTCTTCCACGGGCCCACCCTCGCCTTCAAGGATGTAGGCGCACGCTTCATGGCGCGACTCCTGCAGTATTTTATTCAGAGAGGTCAGGGAGGCCAGGGAGAAACCGTCAACGTGCTCGTTGCCACCAGCGGCGACACGGGTAGCGCCGTTGCCAACGGCTTCCTCGGTGTTGACGGCATCCACGTCTATGTACTCTATCCCAAGGGCAAGGTGAGCCCCATTCAGGAATGCCAGTTCACCACCCTCGGCCGCAACATCACAGCCATCGAGGTGGATGGTGTCTTCGACGATTGTCAGGCCCTTGTGAAGAACGCCTTCATGGACGATGAGCTCAATCGCCACATGCGCCTCACCAGTGCCAACTCCATCAACGTGGCTCGCTTCCTGCCCCAGGCATTCTATTATTTCAACGCCTACGCACAGCTCAAGCGCATGGGAAAGGCCGACCAGATGGTCATCTGCGTACCCAGCGGCAACTTCGGCAACATCTGTGCCGCCCTCTTCGGTCATGCGATGGGACTGCCCGTCAAACGCTTCATTGCCGCCAACAATGCCAACGACATCTTCTACAACTACCTGCAGACAGGTCGCTACGAGCCGAAGCCGTCCAAGCAGACCCTCGCCAACGCGATGGACGTAGGCGACCCCAGCAACTTCGCACGCATTCTCGACCTCTACGGCGGCAGCCATGAGCGGATAACAAACCTCATTTTCGGTGCCACTTATACCGACGAGCAGATTGCCGACACCATGCGCCAGTGCTTCGCCGAGACGGGATACATTCTCGACCCACACGGAGCTTGCGGTTATCAGGCTCTGAAGGAAGGACTCCGCCCTGGAGAGGTAGGCGTATTCGGCGAGACCGCCCATCCTGCCAAGTTCAAGGACACGGTGGAGCGCATCATCCAGCACGATGTTGCCATTCCCGACCGCCTCGCAGCCTTCATGCGCGGTACGAAGCAAAGCGTTCCCATGCCCAATGACTTCGCTGCCTTCAAGTCATTCTTAATGAATCGCTAACACACACCCAAACGCCACAGAAAAGGAACTATGACCAAACGACTTTTAAGCATCTTCTTCTGCTGTAGCCTGCTCGCTCCTACCACGCTGACAGCACAGCAATGGCCCACGCCGACACGCGAGGCGAAACCAGGCACCCGGTGGTGGTGGTTGGGCTCGGCTGTGGACAAGGAGAATCTAGAGTGGAACTTGAACCAATATGCCCATCATGGCATCGGAGCCGTAGAGATCACACCGCTCTATGGCGTACAGGGTAACCAGGCGAACAACATCCCCTATCTCTCCGACAAGTGGATGGAGATGCTGCGCCACACGCAAGAGTTAGGCAAGCAGAATAACATAGAAATAGATATGGCTACGGGTACGGGATGGCCCTTCGGCGGCCCTTGGGTGCCCATAGAGGAATCGGCATGCAAAGCGGTATTCGTGGAGAAGGAGTTCACAGGACGAAAAGTGAAAGGCCTCGACCTCTCGCTTCCTGAAAAGGAACAGAAGAACGCCATCCTGCACAAGGTGATGCTCTATGACACAGAGGGAAATGCCCACGATGTCACCTCATCAGTCAAGGACGGTAAGCTCTCGTTTCGAATCCCTCGCAACTCGCACCTCGCAACTCGATCCTCGCATCTCGTCATCGCCTTATATGTTAAATATGGTGTCATGCGCGTGAAGCGTGCGGCTCCTGGTGGTGAAGGTCTTGTCATCGACCATTTCGACAAGAATGCCGTTGCCCATTACCTGCAACACATTGAAGAGGCGTTTGAGCGCACGGGAACACCCTACCCTCACACCTTCTTCAACGACTCGTATGAGGTGGCAGAAGCCACGTGGACACCCACTCTTTTCGAAGAGTTCGAGAAGCGGCGCGGCTATCAATTGGAGAAGCATCTGCCGGAACTGACTGCCGCCCTCTCGCCACATCCCACACTCCACACTCCACATTCCACATTCCACACTCCACATTCCACACTCCTCACTCAAGTCCTTTCCGACTACCGCGAAACGCTGAGCGACCTCCTTCTGGAAAACTTCACCCAGCAATGGACGGCATGGGCGCACAAGCATGGTGCCATCACCCGCAATCAGGCACACGGCTCACCCGCCAACCTCATCGACTGCTACGCCGCAGTGGACATACCCGAGATTGAAGGATTCGGACTCTCCGACTTCGGCATCAAGGGGTTGCGTCAAGACCCTGGGAAGACACGCAAGAACGACTCCGACTTCTCCATGCTGAAATACGCTCCCTCTGCTGCCCATATTATGGGTAAGCCCTACACGTCGAGCGAAACGTTCACATGGCTCACGGAGCATTTCCGCACCAGTCTCTCGCAGCTGAAACCCGACATTGACCTGATGTTCTGTGCCGGCGTGAACCACATGTTCTTCCACGGCACCTGCTATTCTCCGAAAAACGACGAGTGGCCTGGATGGAAGTTCTATGCCTCCATCGACATGAGTCCCACAAACAGCATCTGGCGCGACGCGCCCTACTTCATGCAATACGTGGAACGCTGCCAGAGCTTCCTGCAATGGGGCGAGCCCGACAACGACTTCCTCGTCTATCTGCCCATTCGCGACATGTGGCAGAAGCAGCCCGACAAACTGCTCATGCAATTCTCCATCCATCAGATGGGCAAGCTGGCACCCGAGTTCATCCAGAGCATTCTGGAGATTGACCGTGCCGGATTCGACTGCGACTACATCAGCGAGCGATTGCTGCTCTCAACATCGTATCAAGACGGCATGCTGACAACCGCTGCCGGCTCCCGCTACAAAGGGTTGATCATTCCCAACGCACAGAACCTGATGAGCGACGAGGTGCGTGAACATATCAATCTACTGAGGCAACAGGGGGCGCACATCATCTACGGAACTGACGCGAAGGAGCTTGCACAAGTGGCACACCCCGAGGAGATGAAGACCCGTCATGGCCTGAAGATGATTCGCCGCAAGAACCCCACGGGCTACCACTACTTCATCGCCAACCTGACCCCCAACGACATTGACACAACAGTTCAGCTCGCCGTCCCCAGCAAAGGAGCCACGTGGTTCAACCCGCTGAACGGCGACATCACGCCCGCCTGCCTGACTGACAAGGGGGTTGCCCTCTGTCTGCGCAGCGGAGAATCGCGCATCCTGCAGGTGTATCAAGAAGGTCAGGGAGTTCAAGGAGATCAAACAGCTTCCCTCTCTCCGCTTAACGCAGAGTTCGCACCATGGTCTCTATCCTTCATCGAAGAGGAGCCGAAGGTTGACAACACATTCCAACTGGACAGCCTACAGACCTGGGAGACGCTCGACGAGCAGACACGCGTGACAATGGGAACAGGTGTCTATACAACCACCTTCCACATTCCACATTCCACATTCCACACTCCACATTCCACGCTCCACACTCCTCATTCCACATTCCACACTCCACATTCCACGATCTACATCGACCTGGGCGACGTGCGCGAGAGTGCCCGTGTCTATATCAACGGCGAGTTCATCGGCTGCGCCTGGTCGGTGCCCTACGTGCTCGACACCCGCAACACCATCAAGGACGGCAAAAACGAACTCCGCATCGAGGTGACCAACCTGCCAGCAAACCGCATCAGCGAACTTGACCGCAAGGGCGTGAAGTGGCGCAAGATGGAGGAAATCAACGTGGTGGACATCAACTACAAGAAGACCACCTACGCCGATTGGGAACCCGTTCCGTCGGGCCTCAATGGTCCCATCAGATTCTACGCTAAGTGAGCAATCACGTTTTTGGCACGCTCTTTGCTGAGCGATTCATGAATCATCATCAGAACGTATGACAAGCCAATTTTCCCCGAAGGTATCAGAGATACTCGCATTCAGCCGTGAAGAGGCAACACGACTCGCAAGCCAGTCAGTAGGACCGGAACATCTGCTGCTGGGCATCCTGCGCGGGCGCAATGCTTCTGTCATGGATATATTCTCACGCATGGATATCAACCTGCAATCGGTTAAGTTGCAGTTGGAGAACCGTGTGCGCGAAGGAGAACTCAACCAACCCATCTACACACGCGACCTTGTGCTCAACGAGAAAGCCAACAACATCCTGAAACTGGCTGTACTGGAAGCACGCATCCAACGGACGCAACTGGTGGATGTCGAGCACCTGCTGCTCGCCATCCTGCACGATCAGGTGAACAACGGGGCAAAAGAGGTGTTAGAACTGAACAACATGAATTACGAAGATACCATTACCTATCTCCGAGCCGGCAACACACCGGCTCAGAGACCGACAAGCGGCTTGGGAATTCCCGACGAAGACGAAGAAGACGAAGAGAACGCCACTGCCAACTATGGTGCTGGCAAATCGGCAGGTAGCAGCCACGCCGCCACCGTCACGACTACGCGCAACCAGAAGGAGTCAAAAACTCCTGTACTGGACAACTTCTCCACCGACCTGACACAGGCGGCTGTGGAAGGAAAACTCGACCCCGTTGTGGGACGTGAGCGCGAGATACAGCGAGTCATCGAGATCCTCTGCCGCCGCAAGAAGAACAACCCCATCCTAATCGGAGAACCCGG
>JAFSWU010000066.1 GCA_017444365.1 Prevotella sp. | reverse complement strand
GCATCGAGAAGAGCATCACCCTCGGCCTCATCGACAACGCCTGGAAGGAACACCTCCGCGAACTCGACGACCTGAAGGAATCGGTGCAGAACGCCTCCTTCGAACAGAAAGACCCGTTGGTCATCTACAAGCTGGAGTCGTTCAACCTGTTCAAGGCCATGCTGGAGAACATCAACGAAGACGTCATCTCCTTCCTGATGCGTGCCGACATCCCGACACAAGACCCGAACGCCGTGCGCGAGTCACGTGGTCCGCAAGGCATCGACAAGTCGAAGATTCGTGAACAGCGTCAAGACCTGTTAGCGCAGTCGCACAGTGACACGCAGCAAAAACAAGTTACCCAGCCCATCCGCAAAGAAGTGAAAGTGGGGCGCAACGACCCCTGCCCTTGCGGTAGCGGCAAGAAGTACAAGAACTGCCACGGACGTTTGGAGGCTGCTGAATAAGCATCCATTACATAAAAAAGCGAGCGGAATTAGGGTTTAATTCCGCTCGTTTTGTTTAAGCATTCTGAAAAAATGCTATTTTTGCGAGCAAATAAAACCAATTCACCATGAAAAAACTATTCTTCACCGCGATGTTGCTATATACCTTCAGCATCGGCTTTGCACAAAAGAACGTCCTCGTCGAGGAACTGACCGGCACCTGGTGCCAATGGTGCCCGAGAGGCATCTACTACGGTGACTCGCTCTGCGGCACCCACGACAACGTCATCTTCGTCGCCATCCACAGCAGCGACCCGATGGCTAACAACGATTATTACAACGCTTCAGGCCTTCTCGGTGCGCCTTCAGCCAACATCGGGCGGCACTTCCTTGCCCAAGAAACGCAGAACTGGTTCTCGAAAGTGGAACAAGAGAGCCAAGTCACGCCAAAAGTGAACATGGGCATCACCTGTGATTACGACCCTGCCACAAGGCAACTGACAGCTCATGTATCTGCCACGGCATTGGAAAACATGAGCGGCGACTACCGTTTCGCGGCCATCCTCACCGAAGATGGTGTAACGGGACCAGCACCCTCCTACAACCAAACCAATTCCTACAGCGGAGGTGGTTATGGACCCATGGGTGGGTACGAGAACCTACCTAACCCCATCCCTGCCGAGCGCATCGCCTACGACCACGTGGGACGGCAACTGCTCTGCGATTATGATGGCATACAAGGCTCGTTCCCAAGTTCGTTGCCGAGCGGGCAAACAGCTAGTTATGAGTTCACTTACACACTTGATGAAAACTATGATTACAACTATGTACGCGTCATCGGCCTCCTCATCGCTCCTGACGGCACGGTGGAAAACGCTGTGAAGAGTCCCTATCTCAATGGTGACGAGACAGCCGCGCCCCTTTTCACCTCGACACCGAAGACCGAGTCCTACGCCAACCTGAATTACCTATATAATGTGTATTTCCACGACCCCGACCCCGCTGACTATGTCAACATCACTCTTTTACAAGCCCCGAGTTGGCTGACGTTAGAGCAATACGACGGAGAATCAGCCTGCCTTTACGGTATTCCTGACCAACCGGGAAGCTACGAGGTGCGTTTGGAATTGTCGGAATGCATCCATAGCACGATTCAGGATTTCACCATCATCGTCGACGAGCCCCTGAGCGGGAGTTGGGAATATGTGGGACCTCGCGGATTCTCGCAAAACGCCTTCCAAGTGTTTGGAATAAAGATGGACAATGAACGCAACCTGTATGTCTTTGGAAACGAGAACAGCACTCCTGTTTTATACAAAAACGCTGCAGGTACCGACACTTGGGAGCAGATGGGCAGCATCAGCACTTCCTGTTCGGTTTCAGCAGGCGGCATGGATCTGGCTTCCAACGGCGATGTGTATGTGGCCTACTCCGACCAAAGTGACAATGGATATGCTTTCAAGTGGGACGGCAGCCAATGGACTCCCATAGGCAGTGCCTTCAGCAGCGTGGAGACGCATATCGTCCTCGACAACAACGACTTGCCCTACCTCGTTGCTCGTGATGTCTCGCAAGGCTACAAGGGGGTCGTGTTCAAATTGGAGAACGGCAGCTGGGTGCCTGTGAGCGGTACGGGCATTTATGTTCCAGACGCGGAATACGCCTGCCATCAAGAATTGGTCTTCGACAGCAACAACACGCCTTACATCAGTTACGCTGATTATATGACCAGCAATACCCTGAAAGTCAGAAAATTCGAAAACGGAGAATGGGTTGCTGTGGGGAGCGGCATCGACAACCTCTATTTCTACCAAAGCATGGCACTTGACGAAAACGACATGCCTTATCTTGCGTATTGCGCCTATCCTTCTTATCAACTCCGAGCCGTCCGTTTCAATGGCAACGATTTTGAGAGTCTTGGCGACAACCTCGCGGAAGGCGCCGTATCTGAACTCAGCGCTTGCTTCAACGAAGGCAAGTTCACCGTGGCTTTCGTCAACGAAGGGCAGTCGAACTATCTAAGTGTGCTGCAATATGAGGAGGAATGGAGTTACGTCGGGCCAAGCCTCGTCTCGGAAGGTTCCATGGACGACCCATGCATTACTGCCACCGACGGAGCCCTCTATGTGGCCTATTCCGACAACGGTTTGCAGGGCTTTGCCTCTTGCATGAAATACGCTGAGGCAGTTATCCTCTAT
>JAFSWU010000013.1 GCA_017444365.1 Prevotella sp. | reverse complement strand
TGCCGATGTTCTGAATCACTTCAAGATGCTTCAGGTACTGCTGCCCGAAGGTCATCCAGAAGCGGGCACGCTTGATGGTGGGATAGTTGATGACGAGCGACTCTATCTCCTCGTGGTGCAGCAGATAGCTGTCACGCGGTCCGATGTTGGGATAGTTCAGGTCCTTGTGAATCTCCAGTGGCTCTGTCTCTACCCACTTGCCGTTTTCCCAGTACAGTCCTTTCTGCGTAATCTCGCGGATATTGATTTCCGGATTGAAGTTCGTGGCAAAAGCCTTGTGATGGTCGCCGGCGTTACAATCCACGATGTCCAGATACTGTATTTCCTTGAAATGGTGCTTGGCGGCGTGTGCGGTAAAGATACTCGTTACTCCCGGGTCGAAACCGCAGCCCAGTATCGCTGTCAGTCCTGCCTCACGGAAGCGGTCACGGTATGCCCACTGCCAGGAGTACTCGAAGTGAGCCTCATCCTTCGGCTCATAGTTGGCCGTGTCGAGGTAGTTGCAGCCGCAAGCCAGACAAGCGTCCATGATGGTCAAGTCCTGATAAGGCAATGCGAGGTTGATGACCAGTTCCGGCTTATAGTCGTTGAAGAGGGCTTTCAGCTGCTCCACATCGTCGGCATCCACCTGTGCGGTTTTGATATCCATGTTATATCCTTTGGCATGGATGTCAGCCACAATCTTGTCGCACTTCTCCTTTCTTCGCGAGGCAATCATAAACTCCGTGAACACATCGGCATTCTGCGCAATCTTGAACGCAGCCACCGTAGCGACGCCACCGGCGCCAATCATTAGTACCTTTCCCATATTCTTTTGTCGTTCTTCTTTGATGATTTGTTGTTGTTTCTCTTTTTTGGCAGCCACAATCATAAAGTCGGTGAACACATCGCTCTGCTCACCGTCCTTGCGCTCGGCAACAGTGTCGTCCCAAAGGTTTTTCTTCAGTTTATATTCCCTTGCCATGAGTTCTTAACCTTTTATCGCTACAATCCTTGACCGAATTCCTCTCCCCTGATGCCCAGGGCAGCCATGAGCGAGTAGCCCAGAATCTCCTGACGGAAGTTTCCCCCCTGTCGGGGTTCCATACTGAAGACGGTGATACGCTTGTTCTCTGTCTGCTCGTCCAAGCGGCGGAGCGTCTCGCGGATGTCATCGTAGAGTGTTCCCTCCTCAGCGTTGGGAATCACCATCACCCGCTTCACATCCTTCTGCGTGCATACCGTTCCAAGGATGTCGAGGAAGAAGTCGTTGCGCTCCACCATGTCCTCTACTGCCAACGCGCTGATGGAAAATTCGCCCAGATGGTCTCTGAACGCCTTTCCGTCCAGCTCTTCCGCGAAGTCGGCAGGGAGGAAGTTCTCCATGTGCCTTTTACCCTTGTCATGGATGAGCACCACATGGGTTTCTTCCTCGCCCTCGCGCACCCCACCGTCTAATGCCACGCAGTCAATCCATCGTGCCAAATCTGCTGGGGGAATGCGCCTTCCGAGCATCCTCTCGAAGTTCACTGTCAGATGAAATGCCACTTGGTCGATGTAGTTGGCATCGGCTATGATGACGTTTTCTGCCTGCTGTTTCTTTTCCATACAGCCGCAAAGTTAGCAAAAACTTGACAGAAATCACAAATAAATGAACGCTTTTTTGGAAAAACTAACTAATTTGTCTGAAGCTTCTCAAGGAACTCGATTTCCACGATACGGAGCTCACTCTTTGTTTCTCCTCCGTTCTTTGCCTTAAACAGGTCGAGTTCGCCAGCGGCTGGTTCTGCCACCTCCACGATTCCGCCAAAAGCATCCTCATCCTTTCCTGCGCCTTTCAGTCGGATCGTGATTTGGTCGGTCTTGACCCGCTTGGTGGGTTTCAGGTGGATATAGCCCAAGCTGCGTTCCGTCTCTCCGCTCCAGATGAGTTCTTCGCCAGCATATATCTCCAGTGGATAACTGCGCAGTCGCCATCCGGTGAGTTTCATGCAGATGTCATCAACATATCCTTTCTCTTTGAATTGGTACGATATCCAAGCCGTTGACAATCGTCCGTCGTTCTTCCATTCCGAGAGTTCGTTGTCGTCAAAACTGCGAACGGCATTCTCTGAATTGAAGCCTGCCTTGGCAGACTGTATTTCTATGCCATGAGCTTTTTCCTCATACGACGGTTTCGCCGGTGTTTCTCCACGAGTAAGCCATCCTTTCAGCGTTAGTTGTGGCAAGTCATTCTCTGCCCTACGCTTCAAGCTCTTGACTTTAATCTCAGCCATTGGCAATCCTTCTGCGCGGGCTATGAGATGGGTTTCACCTGCTTGGGTGGTCGTGCGAACAAGTACACGGTTCACGCCACACTCCACTGGGAGAGACATGGCACCAACGTAGTTGTCAGAGATATTCTTCGTGGCAGCAGCATCGAGCAGCCCTTCCGGACGATGCTCGTCTGGACGTTGGAGAGCCTGATTGTTGCGAGTAGCGATACCTCCTATCCACTGAGCTTCGCCTTGCAATTCAAAATGAATCATGCGATTGTCTAACGGACAACGGCGTCCCTGCTTATCGAGAACTTCCACTTGAAAGAGCACCATGTCGGCACCATCGGCCTTCGTTCCCTCCGGGTTCTCAATGGCTGTCAGTTTCAGCTGAGCAGGTTCACCAACGGTCTCCAGCTTATAGCGACTTCCATCAGAAGCCACTGCCTCCAGCGAACCTGGCTCAAACTGCACATCATCGAAGGTGAACAGATAGCGGTAGCTTTGCTTTCCCTTGCCCAGTGAGCGGCCATTGAGGAACAACTCCACCTCATCGCCTGTACTTACCACATAAACGGGAACACCCTTTTCCCCCTGGGGGGATACGAGGGGAGCTTGCCAATGTCCAATGATATACGTCTTCGCCTCTTCCGGTTCCACCCATCCGTTCCACATCACCTGATGTGTAAAGAAGGCATCCTTCGGAATACGCATAGCATCCGTTACACCACTGGTACGATAGTTCGACTCACCACGATGGTGGGTGTTGGTGTCGGAGAAGACAATCTTCACGCCACCCGATGACACACGCGTGCCAGTACCCGGACGCTCCAGCCAGTAGTCGTACCAGCGGCGCACCATTTCAATGGCAAACTGGTCCATATTGTGATTGTAGTCGGGGGCTGGCTGCTTGCGATAAAGCGGTCCGTCACCCTCCTTATGATAAGGATAGCTCCACTCGTTCCAATACTTGCGAAGACCTTCGTCGCGACAATATTCCATTGCCCACATCGGGTGCTTCTTGCTTTTGTTGATATACAGCATCTCACCGCCATACTCCGCCTCATCGATGTCGAGCATCTCAC
>JAFSWU010000065.1 GCA_017444365.1 Prevotella sp. | reverse complement strand
GTCACCTCAAATTGAATTCCATCCTGTGCGCTGTTCGGAAGTCCACGGAACAGGGCTACGTCGCTCAGGAATGACGGGCCACCATAGTAGCCGTCACGTAGTTTGAAGCGTTTCTCGAAGGCCGCACTGAGGAAATGAAGACCTAGGCCATGCAGGGAGAAGAGGTATGTGGAGTCATATGCCATCGTATTTACATACTTCCGTTCCCCGTCGTACGAGCTGACCAACTTCGGCCATTTCTTCAGGCGTTTGGTAATCCAGTAATATTCATGTCCGGCTGGAGAGAAGGGAATAACCCCATTCATATCTTGCACCTCACGGGCTGCAGAGAGTACGCTTCCGATAGAGACGAACGTACCGTTGTCATCCACAATGAAGCCTCCATTCTGGATGGTATCTTTGAAAAGGATGCTCCCATAGCCAGCGTAATACGTCTCATCTGCTGCCGAGTTCGGATCCATGTCGAGAGGAACCGTCTGACCGCAGTCGTTGTCATAGGTCCAAAGGCAGTCTCCGTCGTAGGCAAAATTGAAGTATGCCCGCATGATATTCGACTTCTCCTGACAGAATCCAATCATCATGTTTTTGGATCGCTGGTCAACGGCCATGTCATAGTCCGTTGCCAGTGTGTACAGCATGAGAGAGTAAGGATTGAGATACTTGTATCCATCCGTCTTGAAGAGGCTTACATTGCCCGACTCATAGTCGCACCTGTTGCAGAATTCCAGAAGTCTGTACAGTTGATAAGGCACTTTCTTGTTTTCCTCATACAGTGCATTAAGGTCGTCGTTGTCCGGATAGCGGCTCTCGAAATACTTCATCCAGTGCGTCATGCTGCCCCCTGCCGCATAGTTTGTCATGTCTGAAGGCTGGCTGACGCCGCGCATCCATGCCATGTTCACGTAAGTAAGCAGTTCGTAGCATTGCACGGGATTCAGGGCATCTCCCGTCGTCGTCCATGCATTGGTGACGCTATTCCAGTAGAAACGGCCCGTAGTGTCCTGGAATCCGGCACTCTGGTAGTGATAGAACTTGTAGGTTCCACCTGTCGCAATGCGGTATGTAATGCCAAATTCCTCATAGTCCATGTCTTCGACTGCCGCATTCAACTGTGTAAGCGTACCGTCGTAGTCTGTGAAATTCTCTACGGCATCCACTTCGATGAAGTGGCCGCTCTTTGAGTCACGGTAGAATCGGTAGTGTTCACCGCAGAACTCGGAGAACATGTACAGTTCGCTGGCATCCATTTTTGCATAATGCTCAGCCACATATGCTGCTGCCCTTGTTGCCAGCAGTGTATCGTCATTGATGGCATCTTCATCGGTGGTGACCACCACCTCCTTAAATTCGCCGTAATTGATACATTTGTCATTATATCCAGGTGAGTTCTCAAACCCGAACAATTCAGGATCTCCTTTGTCCTGATTCCAGTTTGCCTTGGCATGGAAGTAGGCATTGGAAGGATTGCTCGTGTCCGTGCGGAACATGGCGATGGGAATGCTGTCGATGGACGTATTCTGAATGTACGGACCTGTATAAGCCACCTGCATGGGTGTCATGTAGTTATTACCCATAGCCCGCTGCAGGTTGTTGTACATCTCCATGAATGCGCCGTTGTTCGCACCGCCCGGGTCGCTGAAATCTACCTTCACTGTGACGATGTTCGTCGGTACGCTGTCTTCCAGGATCTGAATCTTGTGCTTGGCTATCAAGGTGGCAGCCTTATCGTATTTTGCAAGAATCTCCGGGTCACCATTGAACATTGCGCTGATTTCCTCACGGGTGTACATCAGGCGCATACTGCGAGCCTTCTTAAGCTTTGTTTTGATATTCTTGATTGGGCGTCCTGAGGAAGTGGTGCCCTGGTTTGTAGTGGGCGATGCATCTGCGATGAAATTCTGCCAAGGGCGGGCTGGGAAAAAGCCATACCAGTCCATATCCACGACCGATTTCTTGTCCGATGTGCGACTTTCCAGCCAACTTGGGAAGTTGCCGCCATCTCGCTGATCGGCAAACGTGTAGCCTCCTGCTATTGCATCGGCATTTGCTGTGATAACGAAGTATGGCATACCGCTCTCATAGAGGGCAGTAGCCTGAGGCCGCACTTTCGTGCCGGTTTCCACATGAACCTTCTCGTTAGGTATGTCGGTAGGTTCCTGCGTGATGGCCTGGCTCTGCATGATGGCATTATTCCAGTTATATTCCTCAATCATGCTGCTTGTGTCGCTCAGCTGCAGCAGGTAGTTGTGGAACGCATCGATGTAGTCACCCGAGAAGGTGCGCCATGCCTTGATACCATAGAGGTAAAGGTCAGCATTGGTACCATCGAATGTAAAGCTTGCCTCGCTGTATGAAGCACTTTGGTTCGTGTTATACTGGCACACACCGCATTCCTCTCCGTCAACGAAGAGACGTACCAATGCCACACCGCTCTTCGGTGATACATCTGCCCGTTCCATCACGAGACCAACAGTCACGACCTTGCCTGGCGTGTAGTTGGCGCGGATGGAGGTCGATACCTGATTTGCTGCGGATACAGGGTCTGCCCCCACCGTGGTGAAGATGATGCACTTACCATCGATGTAGAAGCCTACTCTTCCGTCATAGCACTTCATGATTACAGCATCTTCATTCGCGATGTTCTTGATCATGAACTGGAACTGCAGTAGTGAGCCGTTACGCTCCACATTGGCATTGGCGAAGAAGGGATAGTTCAGCGTAGCGGTGATGTCCTCTGCGATTCGCAGGGCCATCCGTCCCGTGTCGTTGGCTGTTCCATAAGCGGGAGTGCCGTATGAATCCTTGACGAAACCGTTCGTGCGGTAGTTGGCTCCCGTGACACTCAGTTCGTAGGTCTCAATCTGTCCTTCTGCATTCTCGAAACTGCTCACAATCGACTTGTCCGCATCACTGTTACTGCGTCCTGTCAAGTCGATATCCAGGCAGACACCACTTGTTTCCTCGATATCCACTAGGGCACCGCTGATGGTAGCCACGAGATGATAAGGGAAAGCATGGTTTCCGCTGACAGCCTCGTATGTCAGTGTGACAGTTCCATCCGTAGGTGTGACATTCTCCACGCGCTGTGTCAGGGTATAGGTGGAAGCCCTGTTGGGAGTGACATTGGCGATGAGTGTTCTGGTTCCCGTCCTGCTGTTCGTCACGTAGAACGAGGCAGCACCTGTAATCGTGTTTGTCGGGTCATAGACTGCGTAATTGATGGAAATCGTTTCCAGCAATTTCCTAGTCATACTCTCTTCGTCGCTCAGCCACTGGAGGACAATCAGAGGTGTGTCGTTGCCCGTCTCGAGACAAAGCACCGAGGTATAGAGGTAGTTGCCCACGACTCCGCTGTTATGATCTACACCGTGGATGCGAATGGGATAAGAGCCATGCGACATCGCAAAGCTGCTGTCCCCGAATACATCCCTCGGGGAGATGGCAAGTGCCTTAGTGGCCGTGTTGGTCACGGTTTCCTGTGCCAGAACCCGCCACTCGTCGTTCACATAGATTTCGATGGTTGCATCAATGGTGCCCACGTTGTTCGGGAACTTATAAA
This sequence comes from Prevotella sp., assembly GCA_017444365.1. GTDB lineage: Bacteria > Bacteroidota > Bacteroidia > Bacteroidales > Bacteroidaceae > Prevotella. The sequence goes on along the minus strand of JAFSWU010000065.1, from coordinate 260 downwards.
GATTGATGCTATTCGTACCACCTCCGACGCGAAGCACCGTGTCGCTGGTGTAGTTCAACGTCTGAACGCTCTGGATGGTCACATCGACTGCTGTCAGTGTGATGGTCTTGGTCAGTGACAGCGAACCCGCTTCCACTTTGACAGCAAGTTTCAGGCTTCCGGCCACGGAGAAGAGGCTACTCACATCAACAAGATAGTATGCGCCGGTTGTCTTGGGATTCACGACCTTCACCAGTTCGGCTTTCGTAGCGTTGTTGCTG
>JAFSWU010000064.1 GCA_017444365.1 Prevotella sp. | reverse complement strand
CGAAAGAAAAGAAGCGTAAACCCATTGAGGGAATCGTAAAGTAACATGGCATATACAGGGAGATTCGGACAGTCAGAGGAATATCGGCGTGAGGATCTGATACGAGTGATAGAGCATTCTGTGGAGAACTTGACCCTCCAGGAACTCGAAGCTTTGTACTACGATATGTCCACCAAAAACTACATCAACGAATGAAACTGAAGAATCGAAAAATCAAATATGCTGCAATATTCTGCTTCTGCTGGTTTGTCTTTTTAGTCTTTCTGGTAGATGGGGTACTGAAATTCCAGACATTAGTTGACTATTTCGGTTCATACACATTGGTTGAAATTACGCTGTTACTATTGGTCATTCTACCCACATTAGCAGTATACAAATTAACAAAAGAATGTAAAACGATGAGTAAGAGAGAATATATGCAAGCAAATAAGGACTGGCTCGAAGCTAAGTCGAAGGAGGAAGGAGTCAAGGCTCTTCCCAAAGGTATCTACTACAAAGTATTGAGTGAGGGCAGTCAGTCAAGTCCAAAGCCAACGGTACGCAGTATCATCACGGCCCACTACACAGGAAAGACCATCGACGGCAAGCAGTTTGACAGCAGCCGTGGTGGTGTGCCATTGGCTTGCCGGCTCTGTGACTTGATTGAGGGTTGGATAATAGCCATGCAGCAGATGCACATTGGCGACAAGTGGGAACTTTACATACCTGCTGAAATGGGATATGGCAAATTCTCACAGCCTGGTATTCCTGGTGGCTCGACGCTTATATTTGAAATTGAATTGTTAGGAATAGCATGAATGAGTTTAGAGAAATGAGACGTAAACGCCAACAATTATCGAATGAAGATAGTGTTGGTATATTACAGAGGGCAACTTCTGGAACATTAGCATTATTGGGCGACAATGGCTATCCATACGCTGTTCCCATCAGTTATGTCTATTCGGATGGAAAACTTTACTTCCATTCTGCATTGAGCGGACATAAGGTTGATGCTATCAGGAACTATAAAAAGGCTTCTTTATGATTCAAGATTTGTCAACACAAAATATGGCGCAAACAAAAAATGCGTATTTACGCAAAAAAAGCATGTGGATTGTTTCCCTGTTTCAATAATTCTATGTAATTTTGCAAGCAAAAATTGCGTATTTACGCAGAAATAGTAAACAATGATGGTAATTAAGCGAGATATTCATCTGAAGAAACTCATTGACAGCAAGCACAATGGGATGATAAAAGTAGTGACCGGAGTGCGACGTTGTGGCAAGTCTTATCTGCTATTCAATCTTTTCTGTCAGCATCTGAAAGAAGAAGGTATAGCAGACGACCACATCATAAAAGTGGACTTGGAAGACCGTCGCAACAAGGCCCTCCGTGACCCTGATGTGTTGCTCAATTATATAGACAGCCACATGACAGACCGGCAGATGTACTACATCCTGCTTGATGAGGTGCAGCATGTGAGCGAGTTCGAAGATGTGCTGAACAGTTATTTGAAGATTGACAATGCAGATGTCTATGTCACTGGCAGCAATTCGAAGTTCCTTTCTACCGACGTGATTACTGAGTTCCGAGGACGTGGTGACGAAATAAGGATTGCCCCGCTTTGCTTCCGTGAGTTCATGTCTGTATATCAAGGAACCAGGGAAAAAGGACTGGAAGAATACATGCTTTACGGCGGGCTGCCGAAGATTCTTGAATATTCCACTGTTGAGCGGAAGACTGAATACTTGAAAGGCCTGTTCAAGAAGACATACCTGACGGACATCAAGGAGCGGTACAAGATAAAGAATGACGATGACTTGGAAGAGCTGATAGACATCGTTGCGTCTTCCATCGGTGGACTGACTAATCCGACAAAGTTGGAGAACACCTTTCAGACGGTAAAGCACAGCAATATTTCGCACACCACCATCAAGTCCTATCTGGATATGTTGCAGGATGCCTTCTTGATTGAGAAGTCCATGCGTTACGACATCAAAGGACGCAAGTATATCGACACGCCAGCAAAGTACTATTTTGCGGATATGGGGCTGCGCAATGCCAGAATCAACTTCCGACAATATGAGGAGACCCACTTGATGGAGAACCTGATATACAATGAACTCCGGTTGCGTGGCATGAGTGTAGATGTCGGCGTTGTGGTCAAAAACGAGAAGGATGCCAATGGCGTCAGTGTCCGAAAGCAACTGGAGGTTGACTTTGTCTGCAACCAGGGAAGCCAGCGATACTACATCCAGTCAGCCCTGAGACTGCCTAATGAAGAGAAACGCGAGCAAGAGGTGCGTAGCCTGAAGAGCATCAACGACAGTTTCCGTAAGTTCGTGATAACAGAAGACCTCATCAGCCGCTATCAGGACAATGACGGTGTTACATTTATGAACATTTTCGAGTTTCTTCTCAATGAGGACAGTCTGCGCATATAGGACTTTTGGCTCAAATCAGTGCCAAATAACCAATACAATAGTCACACAGGGAGACGTAAGTCCCTGGTATCCATCACGTTTTTTAAATTTCAACGAGGATGAGTATTAGACGGTCTTTTTGGACGTAACTAATTGAAAATTAGCGAGGTGTGAAAATTTGAATTATTTCCTGACTTCGGCGGTTTTAACATTTCCGGCGGCTCAACCTAGTTGAAACACCGATAAACAGGGTATTTTGCGCGGTGACTTGGGTGACTCAGAAAAATTGCGTACCTTTGCGGCATGTTCCCACGCAAGAAGAAAAACAGAACCGGTACCATCAGTGTGGTAGTAGTCGACAAGAGCCGTGGCGGCTTCAAGGAGGTCAAGAGCTTCGGCGTTGCAAAGACCGAGGAGGAGGCAGACCGCCTGTATGCCAAAGCGGCAGAGTGGGTACGCAGGTATGGCGGGCAGCAGGAGATAGACTTTGCCCAGAGCAGCATCGTACAGCAGGAGTTCCTTGAGTCAGAGCGTGTACTGAACAACATCTCTGCCGTTGTCCTGAACGGCCCCCAGCAGATCCTGAACCAGGTCTACGACAGCATCGGTTTTGGCAGGATAAGGGATGAAGTGCTTCGTCATCTGGTCATCGCCCGCATCTGCCAGCCCCTGAGCAAGTCGGCCACTGCAGACTATCTGAAGTCATATTTCCATGAGGACGTCAGCCTTGACCAGATATACCGCTACATGGACAAACTGTACAACAGGCAGCGTGAACTGGTACAGCAGATAAGCGTGGAGCATACCCGCAAGATTCTTGGAGGCAGCATAGGGCTGAGACGATTTGGTGCTCACCATCGTCTTCTACGATGTCACTTCGCTGTACTTCGAAACGGGAGTACAGGACGAGTTGCGCACGAACGGATTCTCAAAGGACGGCAAGACGGCAGAGTCTCAGATAATCCTGGGACTGCTGGTCAGTGCGGACGGCTATCCGTTGTCGTACTCCATCTTCAACGGTGCGCAGTATGAGGGGCGCACGATGATTCCCATCATCGACGACTTCATCCAGCGTTTCAATATCAAGGACTTTGTAGTGGTGGCCGATTCGGGTCTTCTCAACAAAACCAACGTGGATCTGCTGCGCCAGGCAGGCTACAAGTATATCCTCGGTGCGAGGATCAAGAAGGAACCTTCCGATATCGTTGATTGGATACTGGCACAGGAGAAAGTGTCCGGCACATACCATGAGTATGCCCGCAAGAACGGCGAGAGGTTGATTGTGGGCTACTCTGAGCAGCGGGCCAAAAAGGATGCCCATAACCGTGAGAAAGGCATTGAGAGGCTGCGCAAGGCATACAGCAGCGGAGTGCTCACCAAGGCTTCCATTAACAGGCGTGGATATAATAAGTTCCTTACCATCAGCAAGGACGTACAGGTGGTCATCAACGAGGAGGAGATAGAGAACGATTCCAGATGGGACGGCCTGAAAGGTTACGTCACCAACACGGATCTTGATGCTGAGCAGGTCGTCGCGCAATATCACAGTCTCTGGTACGTGGAACGGGCTTTCCGTGTGACGAAGGGCAATCTGGAGGCAAGGCCGATTTTCCATTTCACGGAGAAGCGCATCGAGGCGCACATCTGCATCTGCTTCATTGCCTACAAAGTCTACAAGGAACTACAGCGTATCATCGCCCTGCATGGTGGTATCAGCCTCAGCGTGGACAAGGTGATTGACATTGCCAAGACCATACCCACCATAAAGCTGAACCTGCCATATGGTGATGCCGAGAGAGTAAAGACGTTATTTCTCACTGATAAGCACCTGCAGATTAAGCCACTCTTCGACATCAAGGCTATCCTTGACAAGGAGAAAAATTAAACTAACAGGCGCACGCGCGAACAGGGTGACGCATCGCCGAAGTCAGGAAAATCAAATAAAAAAGAAATCGGGACACTTACCAAATGGTTGTGTCCCGATTTCTTTAGGCATTGTTGTTAAACGAATTTTTGGATTCTGCAGCGGCAGCACTCCGTGCCGTCATCGCGGACGATGCGGACAAGGAAGTTGCCTTCCGCATCCTGTTCGCGATAGAAGGACAGGGTGTCGCCCCCATGGGCCTCAGCTACATAAGCAATCTCAAGGCGCTTGACGCGGTGTTCGCGATACCAGTCGAGCGGCCACAGGTCGAGCACGTGCTCAATGTACTTGATGCTGTTGATGTGGCCATTGATGTCCACATCGCTATAGCAGGTCTTAACGGTGTGTACAAGTTCTGCCAGATCGCTCATTTTCACACGCCCACCCTTCTCTATGGGGCATGGTTTTTCTTTCTCTATATACTGGTTGATGGCTCCGTCGTTGATTGCGAGGATGTCAGCGGGCTGACGGGTCTCTGTATCAATCATCGCCCACACGGAGCGGCCATATCCGTAAACCTTGCCATTTTCGGCATCGACGACACGGAAGTTTCGGTTGGTGAAAAAGCGCATGGCACTCTCCACCCACGTCTCGATATGGAACCGGCTGTACATGGGAGGCATCTCTTCCATCTCGATTGCCAAGCGTGAGAGCACCCATGTCTTGTTGATGGTGTTCAGATAGTGCATGCCGAAGCCCCGGTCGTTGGAGTGGAAGTCGGCGGCATTAAGCATGTGATTGCCAAGGTGTCCCATGAAAAGACGCCCAGAGAAGTCGCAATGGAACGGCTCTGCCAGAAATTCATATTGTCCTACTTTGGTCATAGTGTCTTTTACTTTTCTTCGCTTCGTTCTTCAATCAGTCGGCTCACCTCCTCATCCATGCTGCGGGTGACAGCAATACGGCCACTACGGGTGTACTGCAGGATGCAGTTGAACTCGTTCAGACGGTTAGACAGGCGGGCGATGTCTTCGGTGAGGCCAGCCAGGAGCACCGTACTATAGGTAGGGTTCACCTCCATCATGCGGGCATCGTTCTTACGAATGGCACGCGACACCTCGGGCTCCTCAAGCAATATGGGGGTGGAGATTTTGAAGAGTGCCACCTCGTGGATGAAAATCTGGTCGTCGGTGTAAAAGTCGGCCTTCACAACGTCAATCTTCTTCTCTATCTGACGGGTAATCTTCGTAATCTGCTCCTCATCGCTCCAGGCGGTGATAGTGTACTTGTGGATGTCCTTGATGCTGGATGCAGATACGTTCAGGCTCTCGATGTTCACCTGCCGACGGGTGAAGACGGCAGTAATCTGGTTGAGGATACCTGCGATATTCTCGGAATAGACCAGCAATGTATATAGTTTCTTTTCTTCCATTCTTGTTGTTTTCTTCTTTACAATTCCAACAGCATCTCGTCAACACTCTTTCCTGGAGGTGTAATCGGCATTACATTATCATCCTCCTTGATAGCACACTCAAGAATATACGGTCCCTTTGTGGTCAGCATGCGCTCCACTTTCGCTGCAAGGTCGGCACGATCAACAGCTACATCGTAGGGAATGTGGTAGCCCTGTGCGATGAGCTCGTAGTTGGGATTGAGCATGCGCGTGAATGACTTGCGGTGGTTCCAGAACATATCCTGCCATTGGCGCACGTTGCCGAGATAGTTATTGTTGAGCAGAATAATCTTGACGGGTGCCTGCTGCTCCATGATGGTGCCTAACTCCTGTAAGGTCATCTGGAAACCTCCGTCGCCACAGAACATGCAGACCGTGCGGTCGGGTGCGCCAAAGGTGGCCCCCAAGGCTGCAGGAATGCCGAAACCCATTGTGCCCAAGCCTCCGCTGGTGACGATGCTGCGCTTGTGGTTATAGTGGAAATAGCGCGATGCGAACATCTGGTTCTGACCAACATCCGTCACGAGCACGGCATCGCCCTTAGTGGCCTCTGCCACGACGTTCACCACCTCGCCCATGAGAAGAGGACCGCTGGTGGGATGGATGGCGGGTTCGATGACTCGCTCCTGTTCCTGACGGGCGTAATCATCGAAAGACTGTAGCCACTCGCTGTGGTCGCGCTGCTCCAACAGCTCGCAGATGGCTGGAAGCGTCTGCTTGCAGTCGCCAATGACGGCCACGCTGGTCTTGATGCATTTATCAATTTCGGAGCGGTCGATGTCGAGATGGATGATCTTGGCTTGAGGGGCGTAGTTGGAGGGGAGTCCCGTCACACGGTCGCTGAAACGCATGCCCACGGCGATAATCACGTCAGCCTCCTGCGTCTTCATGTTTACCGCATACTGCCCGTGCATACCCAGCATACCCTTATTCAAAGGATGGCGCGAGGGGAAAGCCGACAAGCCGAGGAGTGTACGACCAACGGGGATGTTGGCTTTCTCAACCAGTTGGCGCAGTTCGGCAGTGGCATTTCCCAGCTCTACCCCCTGCCCCACCAATGCGAGTGGGCGCTCTGCCTGGTTCAGCAAGGCTGCCGCCTCACGGATGGCACTCTGCGAGGGCGTAGGATAAGGAACATAGCTGCGCACGCTGGTCACCTTCTTGGGTTCCCATGCGCAGGTGTGGGTCTGAGCATTCTTTGGAAAGTCGAGCACCACAGGTCCTGGACGCCCGCTTCGGGCTATATAGAAAGCACGGCTCACCGCCCAGGCGATGTCCTCTGGACGGCGAATCTGATAGCTCCACTTCGAGATGGGCTGTGCCACACCGACGAGGTCAACCTCCTGAAAGGCATCCGTGCCGAGTGCGCCTGTGCCCACCTGTCCACAAATGACAACAATGGGGGTGGAGTCCAGCATGGCATCGGCAACACCGGTAAGGGTATTGGTTGCACCAGGTCCGCTGGTGACGATGGCGACACCCACCTCACCACTCACGCGGGCATAACCCTGAGCGGCATGTACCGCTCCCTGCTCGTGGCGTACCAATACGTGGTTAAGCGGTGCGTCTGCACCACGGGTGAAATCATACAAAGCATCATAGACGGGCATAATGGATCCACCCGGATAGCCGAACAGCGTTGTCACGCCTTCATTCACAAGCGAGCGCATCAGCGCTTCACTTCCTGTTATTAATTTCTCCGACATAGGTCTATTTTACTCAATTATTCTGACACCTCCCTTATCCGCACTCGACACACTCTGGGCATAGGCACGAAGGGCCTTCGACACCGTGCGCTGGCGTTGCAGCGAACGAGGTTGGCGCTGTGCCAACTCCTCATCGGAGAGCTCAACGCGGATTATACGCGAGGGAATATCTATCTCGATGATGTCGCCATCGATAATCTTCCCGATGGCTCCGCCAGAAGCTGCCTCGGGCGAGATGTGGCCAATGGAGAGTCCGCTCGTTCCGCCAGAGAAGCGACCGTCGGTAATCAGGGCACACTCTTTGCCGAGGTGCATCGACTTGATATAGCTGGTGGGGTAAAGCATTTCCTGCATGCCGGGGCCACCCTTGGGGCCTTCGTGGGTGATGACCACGCAGTCGCCGGCCTTCACGCGTCCACCAAGAATTCCCTCGCAAGCATCTTCTTGCGAATCGAAGACCACTGCAGGGCCACGGAAGTGCCACAGGGCGGCATCCACGCCCGCAGTCTTCACCACGCAGCCGTCCTGGGCAATGTTACCGAAGAGCACAGCCAGTCCGCCGTCCTTGGTATAAGCATGTTCCAAATCGCGAATGCACCCCGCCGTACGGTCGGTATCAAGTTTCTCCCAGTGTTCGCTCTGCGACCCCATACAGGTAGAAAACCGGTTGCCGGGCGCACCCCAATAAATGGATGTGCATTCGGCAGGACTCACCGTTATATCATATTGCTTCACGGCTTCGCCAATGGTCAGTCCGTCAACACGATAAGCATCGCGATGAATGAGTCCACCCTTGTCGAGTTCGCCCAGAATGCCCAGAATACCACCTGCACGACCACACTCCTGCACGCTGTATTTCTGCGTATTGGGAGCCAGCTTGCACAAGCAGGGTACACGGCGCGAGAGCTGGTCGATGTCGTGCATGGAAAAATCCACACCGGCCTCCTGAGCAACGGCCAGAAGATGGAGTATGGTATTCGTAGAGCCCCCCATGGCAATGTCGAGCGACATGGCGTTGAGGAAAGCCTCGCGTGTGGCAATGCTGCGCGGCAGCACACGCTCGTCGCCCTCTTCGTAGTATTTCAAGGCATTCTTCACCACCAACTGCGCTGCACGACGGAAAAGGTCCACACGGTCGGTATGGGTAGCCAGAATTGTTCCGTTACCAGGCAAAGAAAGGCCAATGGCCTCTGTGAGCGAGTTCATGGAGTTGGCTGTAAACATGCCCGAGCACGAACCACAGCCTGGACAAGCACAGCCTTCCAACTCAGCCATGTCAGCATCGCTCACCGACGGGTCGGCACCCTTTACCATCGCCGTGATGAGATCGGCATTCTCTCCACGCCAACGACCGGCCTCCATCGGGCCGCCCGAACAGAACACGGCAGGAATATTGAGGCGCATGGCTGCCATGAGCATGCCTGGTGTCACCTTGTCGCAATTGGAGATGCAGATCATTGCATCGGCCTTGTGCGCATTCACCATATACTCCACGGAGTCGGCAATGATGTCGCGCGAAGGCAATGAATAGAGCATGCCATCGTGTCCCATGGCAATGCCATCATCAATGGCAATCGTATTAAACTCTGCCGCATAGCAGCCCATCCGTTCTATCTCTTCGCGCACAATCTGCCCCACCTCATGCAGGTGTGTATGCCCAGGAACGAACTGCGTAAATGAATTGACAATAGCAATAATAGGTTTGCCAAACTGCTCACGCTTCATACCCGTTGCCACCCATAGCGCACGGGCACCCGCCATACGACGGCCTTCAGTGCATACACTGCTTCTCAACTGATGTTTCATACTCTGTAAAGTGTCAATATGTTTGCAAAGATACAGAGTTTTAGCAAATCTCACAACAATTTGTACGCAAAAATGGCCATTTTGTTATCTTCCATCCACTAAACGCCATCAAAAAAAGGCATGCCCTTACGGACATGCCCTATTACGATACAGTTCAATAACTGTTGCTGATTACTTCACGTAAACGATAGCCATGCGGTTGGAGGTGTTACCCTGCACGCCCTTACCAATAGCCTCATCAACAATGACACCCTTGGTCTTCACGTACTCGGCAACAGAATTGGCACGAGCCTGAGAGAGCTTCTGGTTCAGCTCAGCATTACCCTCGGGAGAAGCAGTACCAACAATCTGCACGTGTGAACCCTTGTTCAGCTTGTCGAGGGCCTTCTTGGCATCAGCGGTCAGTTCAGACTTACCCTGTGCGAAGGTTACGAAGACAAGGTTCTCAACGCGTACTTCCTTAACAGTAGCTGCGGGAGCGGGAGCAGGAACTTCCTTGACAACCTCTTTCACAACTTCCTTCACTACTTCCTTCGGCTTCTGGGCGAGCTCAGCCTGAAGAGCGTTAATCTCACTCATCAAGGCACCAACATCATAAGTCTTGAAGTTGTGAGTGCCATTGGAGGTCTTGAACTTGTAAATCAGACCAGCATTCAGCTGAACGGCACTGCGGTGGATATTGTATTGCACCTGGTCGTCGCCAGAGAGATTGAGCGTTCCTGCAATAGCGTAGTTGATAGAAGGCTCAATATAGAACTGCCATGCCTTGTTCTTACCCAGATTGATGGCGAAGTCAAGACCTGCCTTTGAGGTTACCTGGTCGTTACCCTCCAGGTAAGACTTACCTACACCATAGCCGTGTCCCCAACCAAAGCCGTAGAGGGCAATCAGCTCAAAGCAACGGGGAGAACCAGGATAGCCTCCCAACCAGTTTGTCAGGTTGACTGTACCAATGAGTCCAACGTTTGAGTAGCGAACAAAAGTACCGGTAGATTTGGGAGCCCATGCCTTATTGGAAAGATATGCTGTTCCGTCAAGAGCAATACCAAGTACGGGAGTGAACCACTTACCAATGCGAATGCCAACGTTGGGATTGGCATCAGGCATCCACTTGTGACCCGTTGTCTTGGTTGACATACCACCATTGATACCAACATACATGTTGTCAAATGTCTTGCTATCCTCGATAGCAATCTGAGCAGATGCTGACATCGTCATCACTGCTGCAGCAAACAAAAGTACTATTTTTTTCATTCTTTTGAATTTAAAATATAAAACTGTCTTTATTTATTATTCGGAGAAATCCATACGATTCCCATTCACACCAGATCACACTTGACGAATGATTTTCATCCCCTCGTCAACAGCCTGCATGTTGAGCGGAATCAAATGATGATGACGCTCTGGCAGGCTCTTATAAAGTGCCTTCTGCAAGCCGTCGGTGCTCACAACGGGACAGACTTTCAGTAAACCGCCAAGCACAATCATGTTGAATACCTTTGCATTCTTCATCTCTGCGGCCTTGTCCATGGCATCAATGCGATAGACGGTGATGTCATCACGAGTCGGAGGAGTGAGTATTCCAAAGCCGTCGTAGATGAGCATGCCGCCTGGTTTCACCTTGGGCAGGAACTTGTCGAGCGAAGGCTGGTTGAGCACGATTGCCACATCGTACTTACTTAATATGGGTGACGAAATGCGGTCGTCGCTGACGATGACCGTCACATTGGCCGTTCCACCGCGCTGCTCAGGGCCATAAGCAGGCATCCATGTCACTTCCTTGTCTTCCATCAGTCCGGAATAGGCAAGAATCTTTCCCATGGAAAGCACGCCCTGACCACCGAAACCACTGATAATTATTTCTTTTTTCATAATGTCGTATCCTTCAAATCACCTTTTACATACTTCTCGAACATATGTTCCTTCATCCATTCGTTGGCCTTGACGGGAGAAAGCTTCCAACCGCTGTTGCAGGTGGAGACAATCTCGACAAGCGAAGAACCCTTGCCTGCCATCGATGCCTCGAAAGCCTTACGGATAGCAGCCTTGGCCTTGCGGATGGAAGGAACAGACTCCACACTCTGTCGGCTCACATAGCAGGTTCCTTCGAGCTTGGCCGCCAACTCCGTGATATTAAGCGGATAACCATGGATCTCGGGATCGCGCCCATAAGGACAGGTCGAGGTCTTCTGACCAATCAAGGTGGTAGGTGCCATCTGGCCTCCTGTCATGCCATAAATGGCATTATTGATGAAGATGATGGCAATGTGCTCACCACGGTTCAGGGCATGAATGGTCTCTGCCGTGCCAATGCAAGCCAAGTCGCCATCACCCTGATAGGTAAACACCAAGCGGTCGGGCCATAGACGCTTAATGGCGGTTGCTACGGCTGGAGCACGTCCATGAGCAGCTTCCTGCCAGTCGATGTCAATATAGCGGTAGGCAAATACAGAACAACCTACCGGCGAGACACCCACGCACTTCTCCTGCATACCCATCTCCTCGATCACTTCGGCCACAAGCTTGTGTACCACACCATGAGAACAACCCGGGCAATAGTGCATGTCCACGTCGTTCATGAGTTCCGGTTTCTTATATACCAGATTCTCCTGAGAGATTATTTCGTTATTCATACGCTACAGTTTCTTGATTTCGTTTACAATCTCATCGGGCTCGGGAACGATACCACCGAGACGACCGAAGTGTTTCACCGTTACAGCCCCATTGATAGCAAGACGCACGTCTTCAACCATCTGTCCGGCATTGATCTCGACCGTGAGCACACCCTTCTTTCCCTGCGCCAAGGCAGCAACTTCCTTCTCTGGGAATGGCCACAGGGTGATGGGGCGGAACAGACACACGCTGAGTCCTTCTTCATGGGCCATCTCCATTGCTTTCTCTGCAATGCGGGCAGCACTGCCAAAGGCTACCAGCATGTAATCGGCTTGGGGATCACCTTGAATCTCATAGCGTACCTCGTTCTCACGAATCTGCTGGTATTTCTCCTGCAAATGCAGGTTACGCTGTTCCATGGCCTCGGGCTTCAGTTCCAGCGAGGTGATGATATTGGGCTGGCGGTCTTTGGGACGACCAATGGCTGCCCAAGGACACTCACGCTTGATTTCCTCTTCTGTGCGACGAGGTTTCATGGGAGGCAATACCACCTTCTCCATCATCTGTCCAATGACACCATCGGCAAGAATCATGGCAGGATTGCGATACTTGAACGCCAACTCAAAAGCCAAGTCAACGAAATCGGCCATCTCCTGCACGGAGTTCGGTGCAAGCACAATGACATAGTAGTCGCCATTGCCACCGCCGCGGGTTGCCTGGAAATAGTCGCTCTGCGAGGGTTGGATGGTTCCCAGTCCGGGACCTCCACGCTGCACATTGACAAACACGCCCGGCAGCTCAGCACCAGCCATGTAGGCGATGCCCTCTTGCATCAGCGCAACACCAGGAGACGAAGAAGAAGTCATCACGCGCTTACCTGCACCGGCTCCTCCATAAATCATGTTAATAGATGCCACTTCACTCTCGGCCTGCAAAACAACCATTCCCGTTGTTTCCCAAGGCTTCAGCTCAGCAAGCGTCTCGATTACTTCACTTTGTGGTGTGATGGGATATCCAAAGTATCCGTCGCAGCCACAACGAATGGCAGCGTGGGCTATCGCCTCGTTGCCTTTCATCAGTATAGCCTCTTTTCCTTCCATGTTGTTTAATCCTCTATCTTCTTTTTATACACGGTGATACAACCGTCGGGGCATACAATGCCGCACGAGGCACAACCGATACAATCGTCGGGATTTACAGCTTCCACATAAGGGTAGCCATGAATGTTCACTTTCTTCTGCGCCAACGCAATCACGTCTTTAGGGCATGCGACAACACAAAGGCTACAGCCTTTGCACCGTTCGGTATTAACCACAATGGCACCTTTTATCTTTCCCATTATTAATAATGTTTATAAAACCTTTTTCTATTTGAGCGGCAAAGTTAGTGAAAACCTACCGATAGACCAAATTTATTTGCTTTTTTTTTAACACCTTGTCATCTTGCAAAATCTCTTGGAGCGGACACATGACAAAGTCGCGCTCATACATCAGGGGATGAGGAATCTGAAGGTCGGGCTCGTCAACACGGAGGTCATCAAAGAGCAGAATATCGATATCGATAGGACGGTCGGAATAGTTGGGATACGAGCTTCCCGAATCAAGGGAATAGAGGTGAGAAGTCTTTCTGGTACGTCCCAACTGTCGTTCTATCTGCTGCGTGGCTTGCAGAACCTGACGGGGGGTGAGCGTGGTTTCCACGCAGATGACCGAATTGAGGAACTTGTTGGGGGAAGAGAATCCCCAAGGCTCCGTTTCGTAAAGAGCAGACTGGCGCACTACGTGTCCAATCTGCTCTTCTATGTGTTGAATGGCATTGGCTATCAGATGCCTGCGCTCTCCGAGGTTACTCCCCAAACCAAGATAAACTGTTGACATCGGCGAGAGTCTAATCGTTCAAGATAAGCATGGCATCACCGTAGCATCCGAATTTATATTGATGCTTCACAGCCAGACTATAAGCTTCCATCACCAGGTCGTATCCACCGAAGGCAGCAGTCTCCATTAACAGGGTGGAAAGCGGATGATAGAAATTGGCAATCATTGAGTCTGCAAGTCCGAAATCGTATGGCGGGAAGATGAATTTATTAGTCCATCCCTCGAACTCCTTCAACATACCGTCGGTACCTACAGCTGTTTCGGTTGCCTTCACGACACTTGTTCCCACGGCACAGATATGATGACCGGCACGCTTGTTGGTGTTCACAATCTCGCAAGCCTCAGCACCGATAAACATTTGTTCGGAGTCCATCTTGTGCTTCGTGAGGTCTTCCACCTCAATGCTGTGGAAGTTGCCCAGTCCGCAATGGAGTGTGATGTATGCAAAGTTAAAACCTTTGATTTCCATTCGTTTCAATAGCTCCCGACTGAAGTGAAGGCCCGAGGCTGGTGCAGTTACAGCACCTTCGTTTTTGGCGAATACACACTGGAAATCTTCCATATCCTGCTCATCAGCATGACGATTCTCACGAGCGTCAATGATGTAGCGAGGTAGTGGTGCCTCACCAAGAGCGAACAGTTCCTTCTTGAACTCATCGTGGGGACAGTCGTAGAGGAAGCGCAAAGTACGCCCGCGGCTGGTTGTATTGTCAATAACCTCTGCCACCATCGAGCCGCTTGCATCAAAGAACAGTTTGTTGCCGATACGAATCTTACGGGCGGGCTCCACGAGCACATCCCACAGGCGCATCTCCTCATTCAGTTCACGCAGCAAGAACACCTCGATTTTTGCATCGGTTTTCTCCTTTGTACCATATAGTCGTGCAGGAAACACTTTTGTATCATTGAAAATAAAGGTATCGCCCTCATCGAAATAATCAAGCACAGCACGGAAGTCCAGGAACTCTCCTTCGATGGGGTTGCCATTATCATCTTTCTTGAACAGCTCGATGGTCTGAGACTTTTTGTGAAGGACCATCAGACGACACTCATCACGACGGGTAAAGCGTACGTTCTCCTTTGTACCGTCCTCATTCTCAAACTCACGGTACAAACTGCTCGGATAAAGAGCTATGAGCTCTTCGGGCAATTTAAACTTGAATTGTGATAATTTCATATATTTGGGGTCTTATAAGACTTATAGGATTTATAGTATTTGGTCATCCAACCATTCACGGAAGTGGTCGAAAGACACACAATCCTCCACGCGGATGTCGCCCACGCGGGTTCGACGTAACGCAGTGAGAAAAGCACCGCTTCCCAGTTCTTGTCCGATGTCTCGTGCCAGAGACCGGATATAGGTTCCCTTGCCACAAACCACACGGATACTCATCTGCATGGTGTCCGGATTGAAATCCAACAGTTCTATCTCGTCAATATGTATGGGTTTCGCAGCGAGTTGCACGTCGTCTCCTCTTCGAGCCATCTTATAGGCCCTGTGCCCATCGACCATACAAGCCGAATAGATTGGCGGCACTTGCATGATGTCACCCTCAAAACGACGCAACGTTTCTTCAACCTGCCTGCGGGTGATGTGACGTGTGGGGTATGTCATATCTACAGTGTGCTCACGGTCGAAACTGGCAGTCGTGGCTCCCAGCTGGAGTGTAGCCGTGTACTCTTTGGTGTGTCCCTGCAGTTGTTCAATCTGCTTGGTGCAACGCCCCGTACAGATGACAAGCACACCCGTAGCTAACGGGTCGAGTGTTCCTGCATGACCAGTCTTGACACGTTTCACTCCCACTTTCTTCGAAATGAGATAACGCACATGTGCCAATGCGCCAAAGCTGGACATGCGGTAGGGCTTGTCGATGGCAAAGATAGTTCCTTCTTGGAAGTTCATTTAGTCAACCATTGCAAGTGAGTGTCCTGTCAGCAGCAGAACGATGATAATCGTTCCGACAATAATACGGTAGTAACCAAAGGCCTTGAAACCATATTTAGTCAGGAAATTCACGAACCACTTCATTGCAAGCAAAGCCACCACGAAAGCTACAATACAGCCAAGCACCAACATGGCAATGTTGTGACTGGTAGCCCAGGCTGTTTCTTCTTTCATCAAGTCCAACAGGTCCAGCAACGTGGCACCCGCCATCGTGGGAACAGCCAAAAAGAACGAGAACTCTGCTGCACGCTTGCGTGTCAGTCCCTGCGTCATACCACCCACAATGGTCGCCATGGAGCGCGATACGCCAGGAATAACCGATATACACTGATAGAGTCCGATATTGAAAGCCCGTTTCTCATTCACCTTATTGCCTTCACTTCCCTTGTTGAACAGTTTGTCGCAGAAGAGCATGAACACGCCACCCACTACAAGCATGACGGCCACAACCTCCACACTGTCAAGCAGCCAGTCGAGTAGCCCCGACTTTTTAGCCAGCAAGCCAATGACCACTGCTGGTAACACGCCCACAACAAGAAGCCAATAGAAATAGAACCTATGCTTGAGCTTCATCAGCAAGCCACTCCCCGCCGGTGCAGGTGTATTGTCGAACTGGAAAAAACGTTTCCAATAAAGGCACACCACAGAGAGGATGGCACCAAATTGAATAATAAAGGTAAACGCATGTACAAAAGCCTTGTCTGACTCTGTCATGCTCTCTGGGGTCAGTCCCAACAGATTCTGTGTAATAATCATGTGACCCGTAGAAGAAACAGGCAGGAACTCCGTCAGTCCTTCGACAACGGCAATAATAATCGTTTCAATCCAATCCATCTCTTATTCGTCTTTGGGTTTATGAATAATGGCATAGATCATCGATACGAAACCAATGAAACAAACCACGGGTGCAACCTTGATGCGCATGGCGCTGAAAATCTCAGGGTCGTAGGCTGTATCCGTAGATTCGCCCCCACTCATCAGAATAAATCCAATGACCACTATCAACATTCCCACACCAAGCAGGATAAAGTTGGTTTTGCCAAATGCTAAGTTCTTTTTATCCATTTTATATTTTACGATTTTACTATTGGACGATTTCACAATTAAATCCTATATCTTATACAACTCTCCCGCCTTCATTCGGAGGAATTTGTTCACAGAGATGTTCGCACAAATGCCTGTAATAGCAATGCCGAAGAAAAACACTGCCCCTGCGGTAATGGCGAGAACCTCCCAAGTAAGAACGTTCAGGACTTCTGGCTCATAGACATAGAGGGCATAGATAAAGCCGCCCAGTACGGAACAAGCTAACAACGAAGCCAACAGACCCAACCCCAGAGCCTGACGGACAAAGGGGCGACGGATGAAACTCCATGATGCTCCCACCAATTTCATGGTGTGAATGGAAAAGCGACGTGCATAGATGCTCAACTTCACCGTATTATTAATGAGAGAGAAGGATACAAACGTGAGCAACAAGGCAAGCACCAGAAGAGCCAATGAGATTTTGGCCAGATTCCTGTTCACCGTGTCAATCAGTTCTTTCTGATAGTTCAACTCGGTCACCTTGGGGTAAGCCTTCAACTCCTTTCCTATCCACAGCAGCGAGTCGTTATTGGCATAGTCGGCTTTCAGCGTCAGTTCCACAGACGAGAGGAACGGGTTGCTTCCTACGAACTCACTCGGATCGGCTCCCAATTCCCTAATGCCCTCCTTCAAAGCCTGCTCCTTACTGATATACTGCAGATGGTTGATATAGGGACGCGCCTGAAGTTTCTTACAGAGTTTACGCGCCTCTGGGTCTGTCATATCCTGTTCCAACATCATGGTTACTGTCAGGTTCTCCTTCATATATGAAGAAAGATTGCGACTTGTCAGCACAGTGAACACCACCATACCCAACAATACAAGAACCATTGCCGTGCTAATGCACAACGTTACTGCCTGCAAGCCGCGATGCTTACGGGCTTTATTTCGTCTTTTTTTCATTCCAAAAGGGTATAATACACCAAATTTAGCTGCAAAGATACAAAGAACTTGCGAGTTTCGTAGTCATTATAAAAGCAATCATTTCACTATTTATAAATATTTAACAGACAATTCACTACTTCTTTTTGCTTGTAAAATAATGAGTATTTCACAAATTAGTTATACCTTTGCATCACAAAACAAAAAAAAATGAGTACTGTAATTTATCCAGCCCCTATTTTCGGGCCTGTACACAGCCGGAGGCTCGGCATCTCGTTAGGTATCAATCTTATGCCTGCCGACGGAAAAGTGTGTACCTTCGACTGCATCTATTGCGAATGCGGTTTCAACAAAGACTTCCGCCCCACTCTGCCACGACCGACAAGAGAGGAGACGGCAACAGCCCTGGAACAAAAGCTTCAGGAGATGCAACACGAAGGCCAACTGCCCGATGTGCTAACCTTTGCCGGCAATGGTGAACCGACGGCCCATCCGCAGTTTGCAGACATCATCTGCGACACCATCCGACTGCGCGACCACTATTGTCCGCAAGCCAAAGTATCTGTCTTGAGCAACGCCACGATGCTACATCGACAGGAGGTTCGTGATGCGCTGATGTTAGTGGATAACAATATTCAAAAGCTCGACACCATTGACGAGACATTCATCCAAAGTATCGACCGTCCCACTGGACGCTACAACGTTTCCGAGGTTGTTGATAACCTGAAGCGCTTCAACGGACACGTCATCATTCAGACCATGTTCTTGAAACGCTCAGTCAACATTGGCGGTCTTCCCGCCATCGACAACACGACCGACGAGTTTGTCGTTCCATGGCTGCAGGCCGTAAAAGAGATACAGCCCCAACAAGTGATGATTTATACCATCGACCGTGAAACGCCCGACCCGACTCTTGCCAAGGCCACAAAAGAAGAACTCGACCGCATTCGCGACCGAGTCCTTGCAGAGGGTATTCCCTGTAGTGCCAGCTACTGACAATTGGACGGAATAACGTTATTACGACATGACGAGATGCCGACATGACGAGATTAATCGTAATATTCGATTTTGCGCTTCTCCACGCTGGTACTGCCGTCGTTGGCTTTGGTCTTGCGTTCTGTCCAGTTGCCGTGTTCATCGGTTTTGCTGACGGTGAAGGAGGTTTTCCATTCTCCGTCAGGTCCTGCTGATGTCATTGAGGTCATCACGCCCTTGTCATCATACTTATAGGTTTCGTTGTTTACTTCGTCAAAGTAAGCGTAGTTGTAAGATTTCTTGGAGCCATCAGCATTATAGGCATAGGTTTCTCCGTTGCCGTCAGCATCCATTTTTCCCTTGGTGATGCGCTTTTGGCTGTCGCGGGTGATGCCAGAAGGATAGATGGAAGATAGCGACTGACCGTCGTTGGTTTTCCAGAAACCGTTCTCATCGAATGTGCGAACCACGTTCCATCCATCGTAAATCCATGTACATTTCTTCACTTTTCCCTTCAGTTCGAAGAGGCCCAACTCGCCTACATATCCAGTAGTCTCACCATCTTCACCGAGCGTGGAAAGACCTTCCCAGCTGATGACGAGCTTCTCCACGTCGCGCCACTCGTCAAATCCTCTGTAGTTATCCAGGGCAAGGTCTCTGAACTCATGACGGAAATCTATTTCCATCTCCACCTTTCCTGACGGGTCAATTTCAGGACGACATCCCTTTGTAAACTCGATAGCGACACCATCCTTTGTCAAACCTTCAACTCTGATGATTCCATAATCTCCATTAACTTTCTGAATCGTCGATGCATCTACGGTGGTCTGTGCCTCAGCCTCAAACTTCACCTTGACGTATGGGAAATCATGCTCGATGTCTTCTACGTGGAAGGGTTCGACGATTTTCAGCGGTGTGCCGTTGGCTACCTCCGTTGGTATCTCGATGTCTTCAAGTTCATCGCCGAGGGCTTTCCATTTTTCACCATAGGCTTTGAGTTCTTCCTGATATTTCTTGGTAGCCTCATGGGATTCTTTCATGAAGTCGTTCACCATGTCGAGCTTTTCGCGTCTTGACTTACCTTTGGCCTTCTCGTCGTATTCGTCGGAAATTTCCTTCACGACATTATTGATTTTTTGCTCCAGATCCACCTGGTCCTTAGCCAATGCCTTCACTTGCGAAAAGACTTCTCCCATTTTGGTACCACTGGTATTCTCCACTTTGTTTTTCGTACTCTCGCCACATGCCACCAATAGTAGCGCTGCGACGGACATCATCAAAAGCTTTCTCATTTTCATTAGGTTTTTATTGTTTAGTGTATCATTGATCCTTCCTGCGGATTTCTTGTTTGATGCAAAGATAGTGATATTAATTTAAAAACGCAGAAACTTTGTAAAAAATTTCTGCGTTCTTTGTTGATTCCGTTATGTCGTTTCTAAATATTCTTGCCGATGATTCCCAGTTTCGTTGCTTCTATGAAACGGGTGATGGTCTGAATCTCCGGTCCGTCGGGCACCTGGTCTTTGATTTGCAGTACTGCATCGAAGACGCTGTTCTGCCCGTTGAACACCAGTCGATAGGCGTTTGCCACATGCTTCTGCACCTTCTCGTTAATCCCCTTGGCCGTCATCATGGTCTTGTTGGGACCGTGGTACTCCACAGGCTTTCCCCCCGCAACGATAAACGGGGGCACATCTTTCGAGAATGTTGTTCCAGCCTGCACCATTGCACCCTCTCCCACTCGTGTCTTTGCATTGGCAATGACCGATGTTGAGAAGATGACCCCGTTGTCAATCTGGCAGTCGCCTGCAATCTTTGTACCATATCCGAAGACACAATGGTCGGCCACCATTGTATCATGGGAGATATGTACACCCTCCATCAGGAAGTTGTAGTTGCCGATGACGGTCTGCCCTCCCTTGTGTGTTGCGCGGTTGATGACCACGTTTTCACGAATGATGTTATAGTTGCCGATGATCAGTTCGCTCTTTTCCCCTCGGAAGTTGAAATCCTGCGGAAGTGCTGCGAGCACGGCTCCCTGATGCACCTTATTGTTATTACCCATTCGGGTTCCGTTGAGAATGCTCACAAAGGGGAAGATGATGCAATTGTCGCCAATAACCACGTCGTCTTCAATATAGACGAAAGGGAATATCTTGCAGTTGTCTCCAATTTTTGCTTTGGGACTGATCTCTGCTCTTGGACTTATTTCGCTTGCCATAATATTTTCAGTTTTCGATTATCAAATTACTTCGCTCCGCCGCCTAATGCCTGATAGAGGCTGACAACGGCCTGCATCTTGCTGAAATCGTCGGAAATCTTTGAGATCTGTGCGTTGAGCAGGCTGCTCTGTGCCTGTATCACTTCGAGATAAGTGCTGTTGCTGGAACTGGTGAATAGTTCGCGTGTATCCTTCACATTCTGTTCGAGCACTTGAATCTGTGCTGCCTCAATACGGCTCTTCTCGTCAGAAGAGTTGTACTGCACCAATGCATTCGACACTTCGCTTCCTGCGGTGAGGACGGCATTCTGCCAAGAGTTATACGCTTGCTCATACTGCGCCTTGGCGACTTTCAGCCCCATCGTGAGTTGTCCTCTCATGAAGATGGGTTGTACCAGACTTCCCACAGCCGAGAGGAGCCACTTGCCGGGATTGACAATGCCTGCACCGCTATTGTTGGTGAAGGTTCCCGTTGGCGAGATGGTCAGCTGCGGATAGAAGCGGCTGCGAGCGGTTTCTACGCCATAGAAGCATTGGGCGAGCTGCATTTCAGCGGCATGCACATCTGCACGGTTGGCCAGCAGTTGTATTCCGACACCCAGCGAGAACTCCTTCGGAAGGTTCTGGTCTTCAAGTTTTCCACGTGCAATGGTCTGAGCCGGCTGTCCGAGCAAGAGCGAGAGCGAGTTCTCCACCTCGCGGATCTGTCGCTGCATATCGATGCGCTGGGCCTGTACTGAATAGTAGTTGGCCTCAGCACTCTGCACAGCGGTGGAACGATAGCCCACACGTGTCTGCTTCAGCATCTGCATGGTCTCCCATGTTTCCTTGGTGAGCTGTTCCATATCGGTGATGACCTTCATCTGGGCATCGAGCATCAGGAGCGTGTAATACATATTGGCAACGCCGCTGATGATGTTTGCCTGTACTGCCGTCTGATAGTCCTTGGAGGCGAGCAGCGCCACTTGCGCCGTGCGTTTCTGCGATAACAGGTTTCCAAAGAGGTCAACGTTCCACGAAGCCGCGATAGGCAACTGGTAGGTCTTGGTTGCTTTCTGTCCGTCCCACGAAGCAATGGTCCCCTGTGGAGTGAACGTGAACTGCGGCAGGAAAGCCAGTCGCGATGCCTTCAGCTGAGCCTCAGCCATATTGACGTTGAGGGCCGCATTGAGCATGTCGGGATTGTTCTGCAAGGCAGTTTCAATGAGCTGTTGCAGCTGTGCGTCGGTAAAGACGCTGCGCCACGGCAGGTTACCGAAGGTTTCATCCGCCTCTCCCTTCAGGGTGTCCGTCAGCGATACCGGATCGCGCATGATGCCTTCGGCATTCACATCGGGGCGCTCGTATTTTCCGTAGAGGCTTTTGCAGCCCGTCAGTACAACGGCTGCAAGCCCTACTAATGCTATATTCAGTTTCTTCATATCCTTATTCCTCCACTACATATTCTACAGGTTTACTATGTGCATATTGTCCGAGTTCAGCGGCTACCTCCTCGTTCACTTCGTCGTTGAACTTCATCGGGCGCAACTTCTCCTGCAAGCTCTGGAAGATGACGAACAGGGCAGGCACCACAAACAGCTGACAGATGGTACCAATCAGCATACCACCCACGGCAGCGGCACCAAGCGTTTGGTTACCATTCTTTCCCACACCGCTGGCAAACATCATGGGCAACAGACCTATCACCATGGCGAGCGATGTCATCAAGATAGGACGCAGACGGGCTGCCGAACCCAGCACTGCCGACCACGAGATGGCCATACCAAGCTGGCGGCGCTCCAAAGCAAACTGCACAATCAGAATGGCGTTCTTGGCCAAGAGGCCAATGAGCATGATGAGCGAAATTTGCATGTAGATGTCGTTGGAGTGCCCGAAGAGCTGTGTGAAGGCAAAGGCACCGGCCAAGCCGAAAGGCACGGAGAGCACCACCGAGAGCGGGAGGATGTAGCTTTCGTACTGCGCAGCCAGAATCAGGTAGATAAACACGATACAGAGCACGAAGATGAGCGCCGTGGAGTTGCTCGACTGAGCCTCGGAACGGGTCAGTCCCGAATAGTCGTAGGTGTAGCCCTGGGGCAGACTGGTGGCAGCCACCTCCTGACAAGCCTTGATGGCTTCACCCGTAGAATAGCCATCGGCAACGGTTGCCGTTACGTTGATGGCGGTGAAGAGGTTGAAGCGGTTGATGTTTGAAGGACCGTAAACACGCTCCATGTTGCAGAACTCTTTCACGGGCGACATGCCGGCCGGGGTGCGCACATAAACGCTGTTGAGCGACTCGGGAGTCATGCGTGTTTCAGGCGAACCTTGTATCATCACACGGTAGAGCTTACCGTAGGCATTGAAGTTCGAGGCATAGAGACCGCCATAGTAACCTTGCAGAGTGGTGAGCACCGCATTGGGTGAAATGCCAGCCTGCTTACACTTGGCCACATCCACATGAATCATATACTGTGGATAGTTGGGGTTGTAGGAGGTCATAGCCATCTGAATCTCCGGCCGCTTGTTCAGTTCAGCCAGATAGTCTTTCACCACGTTGAAGAAGCGGGTGAGGTCGCCGCCCGTTCGGTCTTGCATCACCAGCGACACACCGTTGTTGGCCGAGAAGCCGGGAATCATAGGCGGAGCGAAAGCCAGAATCTGAGCATCCTTGATGTGGGCTGTCTTCAAATAGATTTGTGCCAGCACACCCGACGACTCATAGGGGTTGAGGAAGAATCGGTAGAAGCGGTCGCCCTGCCAGAGTCCGGAAATCTTCCACCACAGTCCCGTCTGTCGTTCGGCAAAGGGCTTCAGCTTGATGATGAAAGTGGCCTGGTCGGAACCCGAACCGGCAATAAAGTTGTAACCCTGAATCTGCTCGCGGCTCTGTATGGCGGGGTCGGCAGCCAGAATGGAGTCTACCTGCGAGATAATCTGCTTGGTGCGTGCCACCGATGTTGCAGGGGGCATAGAGATGGTGCAGAAGATGGTTCCCGTGTCTTCGTCGGGCACAAGGCCGGTCTTCGTGGTCGACATGGTAACAACGAGCAAGGCTATTCCCACAATAACAGAAATACCGATGGCTATAGGGCGGCGCACTAAATTTTCAACAATGCCTTTATACTTACCGAGCACTTTGTCGTAGGAAGTATTGAAAGCGGTGTGGAAACGGTCTATCCGCGACATTTTCACTTCGTGCCCGTTTTTGTCGTGTGGTTTCAGGAAGATGGCACACAGGGCCGGCGAGAGCGTGAGGGCGTTCAGAGCCGAAATGAAGATGCTCACGGCCATGGTAACACCGAACTCGCGATAGAATGTTCCGCTCGTACCACCAATGAACGATACAGGAATAAACACCGAGGCCATCACCAGAGTAATGGAGATGATTGCGCCTGAGATTTCGTTCATGGCATCGATAGAAGCCGTGAGCGAACTCTTATACCCCTGGTCGAGCTTGGCATGAACGGCTTCAACCACCACAATGGCATCGTCGACCACAATGGCAATAGCCAGCAGCAAGGCCGAGAGCACCAGCAGGTTGATGGAGAAGCCAAACAGTTCGAGGAAGAAGAATGTGCCGATGAGCGATACCGGAACGGCAATCAGGGGGATGAGCGTAGAGCGGAAGTCTTGCAGGAAGATGTAAACCACGATGAACACCAGCACGAGGGTCATCACCAGGGTGAACACCACTTCTTCGATACTGGCATAAAGGAACTCTGTAACATCGTAGTTAATTTTATACATCATGCCCGGCGGGAACGACTTGGCCTGTTCTTCCAATTCCTTCTTCACGTTCTTGGCAATATCGTTGGCATTGGAACCGGCAATCTGCTGCACCATACCCATCACCGAGGGGATGTCGTTGTTCTTCATCGACACGGTGTATTGCTGTCCGCCAAGTTCAATTCGGGCCACGTCTTTGAGCTTGAGGGTTTGTCCGTTGGCATCGCTTGAGATCACGATGTTGCCAAACTCTTCGGCTGTTTTCAGTCGGCCGGTATAGCGCATGGCATATTCGTAGGCCACGTTGCTCTGCTCGCCAAAGGTACCCGGTGCGGCCTCGATGTTCTGTTCGGCCAGCACGCCGCTGATGTCGCTTGGCATCAGGTTGTATTGCTTCATCACATCGGGTTTCAGCCAAATGCGCATAGAGTAGGTTTTCAAACCCGGGCTCTGCACGTCGCCCACACCTTCAATACGCTTCAGGGCGGGAATGATGTTGATGTTGGCATAGTTGGTGAGGAACTCGTCGTCGTAGCGTCCGTCGGAGGTGAGGGTGTACATAATCACCTGCGATGTCTGTCGCTTCATCACAGTCACACCCACTCGTGTTACTTCGGCAGGCAGCAGTGCCTGTGCCTGACTCACACGGTTCTGCACGTTCACGGCACACATGTCGGCATTGGCTCCCTGGCGGAAGAGAATCTGAATCTGCGCCGAACCCGTTGAAGCGGTAGAGGTCATATAGTCCATGCCTTCCACACCGTTGATGCTCTCTTCCAAGGGAGCAATCACCGAGTTTTTCACTGTTTCGGCATCAGCACCGGGATATTGGGTATACACCACCACGGTGGGCGGTGCAATATCGGGGTACTGCTCGATGGGCAGTGTGGCAAGGCCAATGAAACCCAGCAGCACGATGAGGATAGAAATCACCGTGGAAAGCACTGGGCGTTTGATAAATGTTGTAAAAGTCATAATTTCATTTTACGATTATACGATTGCTCGATTTTACAAATTGTCTAATAGCTAACTGGTCAAATTGTCAAATCAAACTATTTTTTCGTTGCTTCCACGATATCGCCTGCCGACATCGCCTTGGCCTGATCGCTGATTTTCTGCTGATACTTGGCGGGGGTAATAGGAACAATCTCCATACCGTCGGTGAGCTTCGTGACGCCGTTGGTCACATAGCGGTCACCCGTCTACAGACCTTCGGTCACGACATAGTTGTTGCCGTCGTTCTGGGGATCGACCTTGATCTCAGAGTACTTCACCTTGTTATCTTTGCCGACGATATAGACGAACTTCTTGTTCTGCACCTCTGTGACACAGCTCTGCGGAATGATGACCGAGTTGTCGGCCTGGCGCGGCACGATGATAGATCCTGAACCGCCACTCTTCAGCAGTTTCTCTGGATTCTGGAATACGGCAATCATCTGCACGGAACCTGTAGCTGCATCAATCACGCCACTCATCTTGGTCACCGTTCCCGGGTGGTTGTAGATGGTGCCGTCGGCCAGTTGCAGCTTCACGGTAGGCATGGTGCTGATGGCAGCCTGCGGCGAACCGCTTGCCTTGGTCATCCCCAGGATGTCCTTTTCTGTCATCGAGAAATAGACCTCCATCGAACTGATATTGCTCACGGTGGTCAGCGGTTGCGCGCTTGATGCGCTCACCAGGGCACCCACCTTGAAGGGCAGCGAGCCCACCACGCCGGCAGCGGGGCTCTTCACATAGCAGAAGCTGAGCGTCTCCTGGGCCGATGCGAGCGATGCCTTTGCCTGTGCCAGCGCAGCCTCAGCGGTGTGATAGGAGTTCTCTGCCGTTGACAGCTCATACTGTCCGATGATTTGCTTCTCAAACAGCTGCTTGTTGTTCTCGTAGGTCAGCTTGGCCGTATTCAACTGGGCCGTCGCTGTGTTCACAGCGGCCTGCGCCTGTCGCACGGCAGCCTGATACGTGACATTGTCAATCACAAACAACAGCTGGCCGGCACCTACCGACTGACCTTCCTTGACACACACCTGTGTGATGAACCCCGATACCTTCGGACGAATTTCAACATCCTGGACACCCTTGATTGTCGCGGGGTACGTCGTCTGCATGGCAGCACTCTTCGTGTTGACAGTCTCCACAGGATACTCGTTGTCGCCGAAACTCGGACGGTCGCTACCTCCGCAGGAAGCTACCAACGCCGCGAGTGCCGCAAACATCAAACAATTTTTCATTTTCATAATTTCTAATACCTTATTTTATTAATATTCTTAATCACAACCTTCTACTCCTTTTGCAAAGCCCGAAAAGCCTTGAGAAATCGAAAACTCAAAGAAAATCAAGAGTTTTGCGGCTGCAAAGTTACGAATTATTCTACGAAGAGCCGACAATTCATCGCCGCTTTTAGATAATATTAACCAAAAACGCAAAACCTTTGAACGATGCACAACAACTATGCACTATGCACTATGAACTATGAACTATGAACTATGAACTAAAAAAAAGGATGCACCCCTTGGCACATCCTTTTTATTGATTGGATTTAATGACTTTCGGTTGATTATTTCAGAGCGAACTTGTAACCGATGGTGAGGTCGCAAACCATATTGCGGCTGCTCTTGTCGCCTTCCTTGTTCACCTTCAGCAGACCGATGTTGTAGCGCAGGTCGAGTGAGATGGGGAACTTGAAGTCATAGCTCAGACCGATGGGGATAGCAAGGTCGAACTTCTTGAAATCATCCTTCACAGACTCGTTATAGTCTTCGTTCCGAGTCAATCCGCCGCCGTAGTCAACAGTTGCCTTTGCCTTTGCCTTGGCATTGGTCAGGAAGCTCATCTGCAGACCAGCCTTCAGGGCGAAGCCTTTCAGCACATAGTAGTTGAACATGAGGGGGATGTTCAGATAGGTGGTCTGAATCTTCATGTCTTTGAGGCTAAGTTTAGCACCACTCATAAGAATATCGGTGTCTTTCCATCCGCTACCAGCCTGAGCGAAGTTGATACCAGCTGACAGACCGATGCGGTCGGTGAGATAGTACTCAGCATCAGCACCGATGAAGAAACCGCCAACGGGCTCTTTGTCAATGCTACCGGGCATACCTTGAATTTGAAGCTTCGGAGTGTGAGTCATCTGAGCACCTGTAGCACCGATACGGGGCTGAATGGTGATGGTTCCCTCGTCAAAACGTGCCTGAGCGTTTGCTGAAAGCACAGCGACTGACATAACGGCCATTAAGAAAATCTTCTTCATAACTTAAAGTTTTAAGTGTTAATAATATTTGTAATTACTTCAATTCGAGCTATTGATTTTAACTTAATTCCATATTTGTTTGCAAAAATATAACATTTATTTCACTTGTGCAAATAAATTAGTAGAAATCTTTTCTGTATTTTCGTTCCCGTCTTTCGACCATCGCCACGAATGCTTCGTACCTCTCGTTCATCATGGTTCGGATCTCGCCGAACATCTCATGACTGAAAATTTGATTTTTTCAGTCCCTGCTTATGCATACTTCGGGGTTCGTGTTTTTATAGAGGGGTTATAGGAATCGGAAGCGATTTCAAAAAAGTTAATTTGGTTAATGGTTAATTTGGGGGAGTTTGTGGGGGCCGGTGGCCTGGTAATGGGCGATGGCGCCCT
>JAFSWU010000063.1 GCA_017444365.1 Prevotella sp. | reverse complement strand
CTCCCATCGTTTGTTATTCAATGTATCGCTCATATCGGATACAAAGGTAATAAAAATATTACCAAAACCTCGTAAAATATGAGAAAATTGATAAATCTTAATCTCAGTAAACCCAGAACCACAAATTGCACGTATTGCAACTTGAATATCCAAAATGTTCAATCCGCAAGGGTGAATAGTCTCCCTATGCAACTTAAAAACTTTCATAAAATGAAGAAAAAGAAAGTTTTCAGCGCTACCCGTCGAGGCAGCAAGCGAGTGAAAGGGATTTCAAGGGAAGTCCGAGTATTGGATTTGCATTCAGCTTACGGCATCAGCAAGGATGCAATAAGCACGCTGATGGTGATGGCGAACCCGCACAAGCATGCGCACCTGTTCTACATGGTGTGTAACTGTCTGCGTGGTTTCGACCCTCGGATGCAGGGAGAAATCGTGGAGGCTTTAGCCATGTTATACATCGGCGAAGCGTTCACCATCACCTGCATCGAGCACGTCGATGAACTGCTGGTAAACCTGTACGGGGTTTTTGACCGATTGTTGTTGAACAATAAAAAGTAACGACAATGACAGACAACAATCAGTTCTCAGTATTCCCCCAGGGATACCGCAATCGTGAGGGGGTAGCCGTTCTGGCTACCCAACCACAGGAGTCACAAGACATCGTCTGGGCTTACGACTTCATCCGGTCGGAACGCCCGAAGTTTGTAACCGACAAGTTACGCTCTATGGTGGGCACGGCAACGAAAGAGGAGATTAGCGACTTCAAGAAACTAAGTTTCCAAGTGGCCACCTTCAACGGCATCTTCAGCTACCGCAAGGCTTCAGATCTCGTGGAACGTTCGCCCTACATCATCATTGACATCGACGACCTGGCATCAACCGAAGAGGCCAGACGTGTGCAACGGCAGATTATGGACGACCACCACGTAAAGGCAGTGTTGAGCTTTGTCTCGCCGAAAGGCCGTGGTGTGAAGGGCGTGCTGCTGTTGCCGGAATGGTGCCGCGACAAGGACTTCAAGACGCAGTTCCAGCTCATTCAGCAGTACATAGCCTTTGAGCATGGCATCAACATTGATTCCAGCGGTAGCGACGTTTGTAGGGCTTGTTTCTTGCCCCACGACCCAGAATGTATGATCAACACAGAATTATTAACCCTTTAAAGTTTTGAGATATGAACAGCTATACAGACATTGAGCGACTCAAGCTGATTGCTGAGCGACTCCACACAACCAAGGTGGACATCACCCCGACTTACGATGACTGGTTTCACGCCACGGCTGCCTGTGCCTCGCTGGGCGAGGAGGCCCGCGAGCCTTACCACCTCATCTGTAGCAACTACCCAGGCTACAAGCGTGAGGAGTGCGACCAGAAATTTGACAACTGCTTACACTCTGCCAATGGCAGTATCACCCTCGGGACGCTGCTGAAGATGGCTCAGGATGCGGGGATTGACACCACCATTCCAACGATTGTGACCCAGCCTGCGGCAGGGGCTACCACCACGACGGCAGTACCAGCGACGACTACGACTCTCGACGATGAAAAGATGACTGACGAAGACATCCTAAAACTATGGGAAGGACTGCGCATCACCACCAAGACCGATGTGCCAGAACTGGAGCCAATCATCAAGGTCAGCTACAAGGAAGAGGAAAAAGATGACCACAAGGAGAGCGAAGTGGGCATCTTTACCAAGCGCGACATCCACGGCATCAAAGCCAAGCAAAAGCAAGGTAAGACCACCGTACTGAAGGTGATTCTGGCGGCTTTGCTCTTGGGGAAGATGTTCCGTCTGAAGTCGTGTCTAGAGAATCCGAAAATCTTCTGGCTCGACACTGAGCAGCAGCCCAGCGATGTCAAGCAGATACTGACAGATGTCAGTAAGATGACAGGCTTATCGGGTAGTGAGATTGACGAACATGTCAACCTCTACCCATTGAGAAGCCGGACTTACAAGACACTGCTTCGTGAGTTGAAGGTGAACGTCAAGGCTCATCGTCCCGATGTGGTTTTCATCGACGGCATGGTGGAATTCGTTCAGAGTTTCAACGACGAAATCATGTCTCACGACCTGATTAAGGAACAGAAGATTCTGGCTAACGATTGTAACTGCGCTATCATCAACGTGCTTCATGAGAACAAGTCGCCCGAAGACGAGAACATGCGCGGTCACCTTGGTTCCATGCTCTCACAGGCGGCAAGTACCGTCATCCAATGCACAAAGAGCGACAATGGAACTATCACAGCCAAGAACTCTGAGGCCCGACATGCCCCGATGCCTGACTGGAGTGTTCGGTATGATGACGGATGTATCGTTGATGCTGACGAACAAGCCCGGAAAGAGAAGCTCCTAAAACAGATGAGTCAGAAGGAACGTCAACAAGCTAAAAAGGAGGAGCGCGAGCGTAAACGTAAGGACGCTACCGTCCAGATAGTACGTAATAATGGTGGTAGTATCACTCGCGATGAACTGAAACAGAAGTTGATGGCGAAACTGGAGCTGGGCGATAGTACTGTTCAAGAGATCATCCGAATGTGTTTGAAATCTGAGCTCTGTATGGTTGACGGTAAGGTTTGTCTCTTACCCTCAGAGAGCCAAAACGAGCCTACAGCCTGACTTAACAGTCCAACCATCCAAAACGCTACTCTATGTAGTGTTTTGGATGGTTGGACAAAAAAGTCTGATTGCGGGGCGTATGTGTCGGACTAATCACCGTATCAGCCGAAACGGCGAGTAAACCCCAGACATACTTTTGCCCGTATAGTGGATAGTGATGGAAATCCAGCCCGAGTGCGGTCGGTAAATATCTACTCCGAAGGGTAGATTTTTCTGCACCGAAGAGTAAACAAAGTAGCTCCAGCGGGGGCACACCGGCCAGCAAGCGCACTCAGGCGGAAAAAGTCCACTCCACGTGTTAGGTAACTTTAGTATTAACGCTTAAAATTTTTAAGGCAATGGCATTAAAAGTAAAAGCAAAAGAACGCGAGTTCAAGGTCGGCAAGTATGCCGGTGAGTATCGTTACGTGATGGTGCCCGAGTTGTATTCGGCACTTTCACAAGACAAAGTGATCCGAGAGGCCGCACTCAGAAGCGGGGTTTCTGAGGGAGTCATGAAGGCATGTTGGGACGCCGCCGGAGAGGTAATCAAGGCTTGGCTACCGGAAGGCCATAGCATTCCTATTCCAGGTCTTGGAAGTGCTCGCTTCGGTCTTTCAGCCAAAAGTGTGGCAGACGTGAACGACGTCAAATCGTCGCTCATCCGCACGCGCCGTATTGTATTCACCCCAGCCGTTGCGCTGAAGCAGGAGCTGAGGGACACCAACGTCATCATCACCTGCTACGACCGCAACGGTAACGAGGTGAAGCGAGTGACCAGTGCTGACGATGGCACCATCGAGGAACCCGAGAACACCACAGAAACTGGTGAGAACGATGGTGGCAACACTGGAGGTAACCCTGGCGGTAACCCCGGCGGTGGTGACGATGACACCGGCGAGAACGACTGATCACTAGCGAAAAGTGAATAGTGAATAGTGATTAGTGAATAGTCCTATTACAGAAAAAGGGGCTGGCAGCGAATGTGCTGTCGGCCCCCTTTAGTTTGATCGGCAGGATCTTATTCTATTTGATCACCTTCTTGCCGTTGATGATATAGATGCCCTTGCCCGGGTTGTTGACGCGGACACCCTGCAGGTTGTAGATGACCTCCTTGCCGTCTGTTGCCTTGACGCTCTGGATGCCTACGGTGCCGTCTACGTGAGCGGCAGCTCCGAGGCCACCCATCATGTTGGCTGAGCGGATGGTCAACTCGTCAACAGCGGGATCGACGGTGATGTTGAAGGTGCCATCGGTTGACAGTCCGACAAACTCACCGTTCTTGAAGATGGCGCAACCCGTCATGCCATTGTCCTTAAGCCCGAATGTCACAGTGCCGTTGTCATACTTGGCATCTGCAGGAGCCTCCACCTGCTTGGTAAGCATAGCGGGATCCCAAGCTTTCTCCAGATTCTGGGAGAACATCATCTCGTAGCTGAAGTTGGCTGCCTGCTCGGCAGAGATGATGGTCTGGAAGTCTCCGCCGTGCGACTTGATGATGTTCGACTCAGGCGTGATGTCGTTGCCGTTGATATCCATCGTGTGGAACTCACCAAACAGCACAGGATCCTTAGAGTTCATACCCTTCTCGATCCAGCGCGAGGCGATGAGCGTTGCGGCTGCGTTCTCGTCGAGCGTGGTGTTCAGATAGACGGTGATAGGATTATTGTTCCAGGTACGTCCGAAGTTCCATGTGCCATTGCCCTGGGCAAGGTCAACCACCTTACAGTTGTCGAACACGTAGCCGAACTTCACAGTGCCTCTCGGAGCCACGATGGTGCGGCTGCCCTTGAGATCGGTCTGGCGAGGCTCGAGTGAGAGCTGGGTTTTGACGAAGCGCACGTCACCGCCACCGCAGATGAAGTCGACGGTTCCATGTACGTCGCAGCTCTCAAAGTACGACTGCATATTGTCATTCGAGCTGTAATAGGTGTCCTGGCAAGAAAGCATTCTGACTCTCTTGAAGATGGTACGGTTACCAGAGTCCTGAATGACGGCAGCACGTCCGGCGGAACCGGCATTGTAGTAGTCAAGTGCGTTCTTCAGGGTCAGATCCTGCATGTAGAGGTTGGAGCCGCTCGACTGGAACATGTCTGCACTGCCGAGGCCCTCAATGCTCTTGTCGGGAGCCGTGACGATGATGGTGTTGTCCATCGACTGTCCGATGATG
>JAFSWU010000062.1 GCA_017444365.1 Prevotella sp. | reverse complement strand
TGGGCTTTTGGGCATGTAGGCCCATCGTTGCAGCCAGCACAAGGGCTGCCATTGTTATAAATCGCTTCATGTGGTTGTGTATTGGTTCGTTTAGTGAATATCCTCAAGATTGTAAGGCGTTTCCTGATAGACGTAGTAGTTGAGCCAGTTGGTGAAGAGCAGGTTGCCGTGGCCACGCCACGTAACGCGCGGGGGCAGGGCAGGGTCGTCGTTCTGGTAATAGTTTTCGGGTTTGTGAATCGGAAGCCCCTTGCCCAGGTCGCGTTTGTATTCGGTGTCGAGCGTATAGGGCTCGTACTCCGAATGGCCCGTGATGAAGATTTCGCGGCCACCGCGAGCCATCACCATGCCCACACCGCTCTTCTCGCTTTCTGCAATGAGCGTCAGGTCAGGGTTGGCAAGGATGTCCTCGCGTCGTATCTCGGTGTGACGGCTGTGCGGCATGTTGAATTCGTCATCGAAGCCGCGGAAGATGGGCAACTGTGGGTCGAGAATCGTCTGTGGGAAGATGCCGAACATCTTCTCGGGCAGTGGGTATTTGGGGATGCCGTAGTGGTGGTACAGACCAGCCTGTGCCGCCCAACATATGTAGAGCGTGCTGGTGACGTGCGTGCGGCTCCAGTCAAATATCTCTGTCAGTTCACTCCAGTAGCGCACATCCTCATACTGCAGTTGTTCGAGTGGTGCACCGGTGATGATGAAGCCGTCGAACTTCTCAGTACGCATCACCTCGAAGTCGCGGTAGAAGGCCTTCATGTGTTCCACGGGAGTGTTCTTGCTTGTGTGCGCCTTCACCTTCATCAGGTGGATTTCCAACTGCAAGGGAGTATTTGAGAGGATACGCACAAGGTCGGTCTCGGTCGTAATCTTCAACGGCATCAGGTTCAGCACGGCAATGCGCAGGGGGCGGATATCCTGATGCTCGGCACGCGAACTGCCCATCACGAAGATGTTCTCCTTCTTCAGCAGTTCTATGGCAGGTAGTCGGTCG
Source organism: Prevotella sp. (assembly GCA_017444365.1). Lineage (GTDB taxonomy): Bacteria > Bacteroidota > Bacteroidia > Bacteroidales > Bacteroidaceae > Prevotella. The sequence goes on along the minus strand of JAFSWU010000062.1, from coordinate 5,189 downwards.
GGTAGTCTTAGTGGCACGGTGTGACGAAATTAAAAGTAAGATTCCTTTTTTATCTTCATGTCCTATCTGTCTGCAAAGATACGATTAAGCGAGCGAAATGCCAAATTTATTTGAGCATTTCCGAGCGTGAGTATCTTATCTATGCTATATTCGGCTCGCATATCTCCAAGGCCATTAGGTTCATTTGCGAGCATTGCAGTGCAGTAAGTTTTCTTTTGTCGTTATGATGCTCCCAGGGAGACAACATCAGCAACAGCCCTTTAGCACAGGCATAGAATTGTTCTCCATGAGGCTTTGACAGTGGGGTAAAGCCGTTTTCCGAGATAACGATGATAGGGAAACCCGCATCGAAAACAGCCCTCATCACCCGCTTCTCACCAGGCGAGATGGCAGGCGATACGAGCACACACCCCTTTTGAGCCTCTTCAAGATAGTGCTCCACCTCTTTGGCAATCTGCCCTTCGCTCAGTCGGCGGGATACCCGCACAGCTTTGCGCTTCGCCGCTACCAGCAGTTCCCTATTTCCCACACCGCTATAGGTGTGTTGTCCTATCATTAGATTGAAGAACGGTCGCAGCCATTCTGGCCGTGCGCGCTTCATCATCAGCCGCCGAGGGTTCTCGCGCAGGTAATTCAGCCAGGTCTGCAGTTCCTCGTAAGAGCGCAAAATCAGGTCGTTATAGCCCTTCGCGAAAAGAGGGGAATAAGCTTCTTGCGACGGCAAAGCCGTCACCTGCCGAGAACCTTCCGCTCCTCCCTTCTCCGTAGGCTGCGGTTTTGCCGCAGCAAAGTTCGCCCGTCCCTTCTCCGTAGCCTGCGGCTCTGCCTTCTCCGTAGTCTGCGGCTCTGCTTTCTCCGTAGCCTGCGCTTCCGCAGCAGCAAGGTTCGCCCGTCCCTTCTCCGTAGGCTGCGGTTCCGCAGCAGCAAAGTTCTCCCCTCCTTTTTCCGTAGGCTGCGGCTCCGCCGCAGCAAGGTTCTCCCCGGCCTTCTCCGTAGGCTGCGGCTTTGCCGCAGCAAATCCTCCCCTCAAAGCCCGCTCCGCCTTCCTACATCCAGCCTTAAAGCCCGAAATCACCTGCCCTAAGTGCACGGGCAGCCTGTCACGAACAAAGAGGATGCCATGAAGATGGTCCGGCATCATCTGGACGGCCACCACCTCTATCTGTGGATAGTAGCCGTGAATGCCGAACCACTCACTCTCGAAAGCCTTTCCAATGTCGCTCAGTTCAATGTGCGGCTCGTTCTTACTGCCCTTCGGTGCCAGGGCATCGCCTACAATCCGCCCGAACAACGGGCGACGCCCCTCCACCTCCATCGTAATCATATACATCCGACGTTCGGTATAGTCATGATGGTCGTCACGACGTTTCATCGAGGCTTTCTTCTCTCCCGCATGTTCTTTCTTCGACTCAATCTGTTCTTCCGTCATCTTAGTGTAGCGTGGTTGTAGATGTTTATAGTAAGTTTTTTATAATAAAAACATCTGTTCGCTTCAGTTCGTTTTCAATTCAGCCATTCTTTCAAAAGCCTCTAATTTGAGATGATAACAAGATTTATTTCTTCAGGAAACCGTATTCATAGACTTTAGGTTCTATTCGTCTGGCTAATGTCTTGAGGCACCTGCGCAGAGATAGAATGAGTTGAGTGTAGCGAGCATCTTGGCTATCAGGATTCATCTGCACCTTGCCGTTCTTCATGGTTTTGGTACCTTGGAAATGGAGGCGTATATCGTAGAATGAAGCATTCGGATTGGCAGTTGGTTGTGCATGATAGTATCGCCATAGTTCCCGACCAGCGTCCATCACGGCTTGAGCTTCGATGGAGAAATGAGAGGAAAAGTTGTGAACATCAGTTGTCTTTATGGTAGATGGTTCAAACAGGTCACCCTGCATGATTTTCACCTGGGTGTCGGATGGTTGTGTGCGTCCATGAATATAGTCACTCATGAAATGGCTCTCAAAACAATCCTTGGCATCCACCTCATCCTCTGTAAAAGGAATCCAATAGTTTACACCGTATTGGCTTTGTATATTATTATTGAATAAAGTATAGGCAAGGCAGTCTGCTTGGAATTCTTTATCATCTTCCCACTTTTTGTGGGGATATAGGAATTGGTCTCGGTCGTTGAGCCATGTAGCTTCGATGCAATGTCGGACAGCATAATAAACAGCGATTTCACATAGATTTTTATCTGTTATTGTTGTACCTCGTGGGTGGGGCAATTGTGTTTTAGTATTTATTATGAAGTTGTAGTTCGCATTCTGAAAATCATTTCCTTTTGCAGACATGTATCCGATAGTTCTTTCATTTGGCCGTTTTCGAGTTTTGATAATCCAGTCATTTATGGTTTTAGTATTTCTTTCAATTTCGATGGTCTTTGTTCCGATATATTCACCTTTAGCATCATATACATCAGATGTGATATGTGTAAAAACCTCTTTTTGGGCTAGATTCCAAATGAAAAAGCCAATAGGAAAATTTCCATTTACATTGTCGAAAGTATTGGCAGGAACGCAAAAAATTCGACCGAGCTTCGCTCGGAATTGTTCCCGGAAATCCGTGAAGTTGGGTGCTTGCAGTGTTTTAAAAGTTGTAAACACTGCAAGCACTGATGAGGGGATTTCGTTATAGATTCTTATGTAGAACTGGGCAAAAACTTCGCGGCCAGCGATACCAATTCTGTCAATATATTTTTTGTACATGAGGTTTGTAACTGCAACATTTGTTTTGTTATGACCCGTACCTGTAAGTGTATGTTTACTGGCAGCCTCCGCATACGGCGGATTTATATATATCACCAGTTTCTTTCTCTTCTCCTCGTTGTTTATGATATCTTGTAATTCTTGTGGAAGTTTCGTAAATGGGTCATTGAGGAAGTCGAACTGGAATACATGACGATCCAGTAAGTTGGCTCCGTTCTGTATGCGGTCGTGCATGGCATCCACGTCACGCTTGTCGATAGTTGAGGCCCAGATGTTATACTTGTTTGTAAGTCCCACAAGCAGGTTACCTGTGCCAGCAGCACAGTCCCAGATGTAATATTCGTCCTGCCAGTTCTCGCCCAGTTCATCGGCGAGGTATTGTTGTGACAGTTCCACCCATTGCTGGGGCGTGAAGAAGGAACCTTTGCGTTCGCGTACATCTTGAGACACGAGCAAATCCTGACGTGAGACGATGTACTCCCAGTATTCACGCTTTGGTGGACGACGATAGCGATTCCAAAATTGCCGGTGAGCACATCCATCGTCCATGAAATAAGCAATCTTTTGGTTCTCCAGTCCAGTGTCGTCGATGCAACGGTCGAGGATATACTTGTCAGTGCGCAGTAGAACATTCAGTTTTTCGCGCAGAGTGCAATCGTCTTTCGATAGTATGTCGGCTAGATAGAAGTCACCTTCGTATATTCCACCTCGTTTGGCAGCCTCCCAGTCGATAACAATGGTAGGTTTTACCTCAATGAGCCATTTTTGGAAAATGTGTATGAAGTTAGACTTTGAGATGCGTATTTTAGTTGTATTGCAATCGTAGCGAAAGAAGTTTTTGATAAATTTCCTCAGTTCCTTGTCGTCTCTGCCATAGATGAAACGGAGCAGGCGGCGATTGATGGAGTCTGAAACAAGGTTTTGCAACTGCTGGAATTCTTTTGTTTGGTGGTCGCTGGGCTTTACGTTCCAGTTGAAATCGTTCTGGCCGAACACCTCTACTACGCAGTCGTAGGGGATAAAGGCTATCTTTTCAGCATCAAATGCGCCAAGGTAGCGTGGAGGCATATATCGGTCGTAAGTACGTGCCTTGCCAATCGTCAGGATAAGTTGAACCAGGCTTTCTTTAATGTCGTGGTGTGTTCCTTTCTTTGCCTCGGCCCATAATAGGAACTCAGTCTCGAAAAGTTGAGGCCCGCGGGTCGGGATGGCTACGGCAAAGTCCACATCGCCGAGGACAGGTGTTGCATCATATTCCTGGAAGTAGTCCTTGCGGAGTTTATTCTTGATTTCTTCTTCTCTTAGCGTATTGTCGTAGGCCATGGTCTAATGTTTTGCCTACAAAGATACGATTAAGCGAGTAAAAAGCCAAACAATGTGTGAGCTTTTTCGAGTGTGATGAACTAAAGGTGAATAATCTTGCCTCTTTAGTCGTAGGGGCTGTGTGAGGCGTCGTGGGGGGCATGTATAGTAATGCGAGGGACGGAATATCGGTAATGCGTGGGGTGGAACAGAGTAATGTGGGAGGTGGAACAAAGTGTCGCGAAAGACTGAACAAAGTATTGCAGCCCACTGAGCAAAGTAAAGCATCCCCCTCTGTCAACGCATTGAAGGCACTCCCTTCAACGTATTGACAGTAGTGCCTTCAATACGTTGACGGTACCACCGTCAATATATTGTGAAGGAAACGGGTCTGTATCGTGCTGTCAATAAGGATACTAAGTGATTTGCCTTGCGTCGTTTTATGCAAAAAAACGCCACCGATAGGTGCTTCTACCGGTGGCGTTTCGTGCGTTTTTGTCGATTTTGTGATTCGAATCTAAAGATAGGATTCGAAAAATCGCGAGAATTTTAGTATTACCAGATGGTCACGCGCTTGTCCTTGGGCACGAACATGGGGTCGCTCTCCGTGATGCCGAAAGCTTCGTACCAGGCATCGATGTGAGGCAACTGTCCGTTGACGCGCCACTTGCCCAGCTCGTGAGGGTCGCTCTTCACGCGCTTGCGGATTTCCTCGTCGCGGATGTTCTGTCCCCAGACGTTGGCGTAGGCGAGGAAGAAGCGCTGCTCGGGCGTGAAGCCGTCGATGTCGGCGAGCGGAGAGGTGGCAGTGGCGTTCTTGAAGGCTTGGAAGGCTACCATCAGACCTCCGTGGTCGGCCATATTCTCGCCCAGCGTGAGGCTGCCGTTGGCGTGGAGGCCGGGCAGGACTTCGATGCTGTCGTGGAACTCACGCATCACCTGGATGCGCTCGGTGAAGCGCTGACGGTCCTCGTCGCTCCACCACTGGCGCAGGTTGCCTTCCTTGTCGTACTGTGAACCCTGGTCGTCGAATCCGTGGGTCATCTCATGACCGATGACTACGCCGATGGCACCATAGTTGAAGGCATCGTCGGCCTGCATGTCGAAGAAAGGCGGCTGAAGAATGCCGGCAGGGAAGCAGATTTCGTTGGTCGTGGGGTTGTAGTAGGCGTTGACGGTCTGCGG
>JAFSWU010000061.1 GCA_017444365.1 Prevotella sp. | reverse complement strand
TACCACTACCGCAACGGCTCCAAGCAGATTACGCCCGACGTGGTACAGGTGATGGAGGAAATCTGCCGCAAACACGGTTGGACCCAACCCCTCGCCTTCGACGAGTATGTAGAAGAGGTGTTGTGGTAAAAAAAGTAACGATTCGTCGTTGAAAATGAAAAAAATGGCAAAATGTTTGTGTAGTTCAGCGGAAATACCGACATTTGCACGCTGAAACATAGAAGTAGTGTTATTTTTGATGTAAAATCCTTAAGATAAAAAGATCAGGATGCAAAGACTATTTATTCTAAGTGCAGCGTTACTCATACAGACGATTGTTACTTGGGCCGATGAGGTGAGAACCTCGTTGCCCGACGACTCTGCGGTGGCAGACTCTCAGTATGTATGGAACAACAATCTGAATGAAATCGTGGTAACGGGACAAGGCGGTGCTGTAGAAAAGCGCCGGCTGTCTTCGAATATCACCAAGTTGTCTGCCAAGGAACTTGGCAAATTACCCACCACCCGTTTGGACCAGATGTTGCAGAATGCACTCCCCAATGTGCAGATTACGTTAACCAACGGTCAGCCCGGTACGACCTCGATGATTAAGTCGCGTGGCTTGTCCTCGGCTTACACCAATTCCACGCCCGTCATTTATGTGGATGGCATTCGGGTGGACAATCTGAACACGGGAACGTCGCTGTTCAACGTCATGAACAACGCCTATGGTGCCATCAATGGACAGACGGCGGCCTCGGGTGCCGTGGGTGACATTCCCATGGAGAACATCGATCACATTGAATACGTGCCCGGTGGTGCTGCCACGACGCTTTACGGTTCGGATGCCGCCAACGGCGTGATTCAGATTTTCACCAAGAACCACGGTGAAGGTCGTTTCAGCGCAATGGTTTCTACACAGTTGGGTTGGGATGTGGCCAACAGCCAGTATTATCATTTCAGCCGTACCAAGGAGTTGCTCCATCAGACGGGCTTCCAGCAGAAGTATGGCGTTACGATGTCGGGTGGTACAGACCGCATGGGCTATTCCTTTGGGGCCAGCATGAGTCAGAATACGGGAACCATCATCCACAATGGCAACGAGCAGAAGAAGTACGATGTGCGCTTTGGTTCTTCCATTCGTCTGAACTCCATGCTGAAATACATCAATTCTTTCGGTTTTGTGTCGGAGGAGCATCGACGCAACCGTAATGGCAACCAAGGCTATTATACGGGTCTGTGGTTTGCCGAGGGTGGGGCCGCCGCTAATTTCACCTATACAGCGGCTGATGGAACACAGCACAACTTCCCGGCTAACATCGACGCGGCAACTCCCGAGGAGTTTGCCTTGATGAAGGCTTTCGTCTCGACAGCCGAGGCGATGCAGGACAACAAGGAAGAGGTGAAGCGCTTCCAGACCTCCCAGCAGCTGACATTCACTCCGCTGAAGAACCTGACATTCCATGCCACGCTCGGTGTGGACTACCGCTATAGCACGGACAAGCTGGTTGAGACCAACCGCTATCTTATACACACGCAGATGAAGCCCGCTGGCACAACCGATGCCGGCAGCGTGGCCAACTACGACCGCAACTATTATGGCATCACGGGTGAGCTGAACGGACAATGGAAACTGTACCACGATGACTTGTTCAGCAACATTCTCACTGGCGGTTTCCAGTATTTCAGCACTCACGACCATCAGAGCTATTACAAAGGTCAGAACCTGCGCGACGGTGCCCGTATCATGTCGGGGGCTGGTACCACCTATGCTGATGAGTACCTGAGCTACCTGCACAGCTATGGTCTCTATGTACAGAACAACTTCGGCTGGCGCAACCGCTACTACTTGGACCTGGGCTTGCGCATGGACTATAACACGGCCTTCGGTGACCACGTGGGCTGGCAGGCCTATCCCAAGGTGGGCCTTTCGTATGTAGTTAGTGACGAGCCCTGGATGCGCCCTCTGGTCTATAGCGGATGGGTGAATGCCCTGAAGGTGCTAACCAGCTACGGCGTGGCAGGCAGCTATCCTCCCGCATTTGAATACCAGCGTACCATTGAGGTCAGCTCCTATCAGGGAAAGCAAGCCAACACCTTTGGCAAGATTGGCAACCCCGACTTGGGCCCCGAGAAGAAACACTCCTTCGAGGTGGGTCTTCAGGGTACGTTCTTTCACAACATCCTGAGCGCGGGCTTCACCTATTACTATGCCATTACGCGCGATGCCCTGTTCAATGTTCCCACTCTTCCCTCATCGGGTCAGAGCAGTTCTTATCTGGCTAACATCGGAAAGATTCGCAACCGTGGTGTGGAACTCTATCTGGGCGTGAACATCATCGACACCAAGGACTGGGGACTCAGTGTGCGCGGCTCTCTGAATACCAACAAGAACGAGGTGCTCTCCACGGGCGGTGTCGTTCCGTTTGCCATCGGTGGCTTCTCGTCGCGCACCATCGTGACCGTTGTCGAGGAAGGCAAGTCTGTGGGTTTCCTGCGTGGAACAGCCACAACGCTGAATGCCGACGGCACGGTGAAGGAGACTTTGCAGAACCAGGACTTGGGGCGCACGCTGCCCACCGTCTATGGTAACTTCACCCTCTCTGCCCGCTGGCGCCAGTTGAACTTCACCCTCACGGGCGACTATCAGCAGGGAGCCTATGTACATTCCTTCGACCGTCAGTTCCGCTTTGCCAAAGGCATTGAGGACGATGCCATCCCCGCTGCGGCACTGGAAGGAACCACACAGGCGAAGTCGTGGTTGAACTTCACCAACTTCTTTGTGGAGAAGGCCGACTTCGTGAAGATTCGTACTATCGGCCTCGACTATACGTTCCTGTTCCCCAAGTTCGTTGTGCGTGAGCTGAATCTTGCCTTCAATGTCTATAATCCGTTCTCGTGGACTTCGAGCAGTGTAGATCCCGAGGCCGTGCTGAGTGGTGCCCGCACGCAGGGTGCTGTGGCCACGGGCGGTCTGAGCTATAGCAGCTACAGTCTGCCTCGTCAGTATGTATTTTCTGCAAAGATTAGTTTTTAACAGGAGCTCCCTCCGCTCCCCCGAGGGGGAGAGATGTATAATTGTGAAGTGAAAAAAGTGATGAGAAGTTTGAGAAATATATTTGTTATTTTAGCTGCACTGACCATTACGTCGTGCGACTTGGTGAAGCCCGATGATGTTGTCAATCCGAATGTCGATGAATCAGCATTCCTTGACTCCGACAATCCCATGGAGACATGGGTGAACGGAACCGAGAAGGAGTTTGCTTTGTGTATGTCGGACTTTGTGGAACTGATGGAGATTCTCTCCGACAACTATTATAATAATTATACAAGGTCGAGCAAAGTGTTCGATATGCCTCAGTTGCTCTATACCGACGCCGACGTAACCTTGTTGCAACGTCATGTGGGAGAGCTGCGCGAGATGGCCGACTACGGATTGAATACGGTGGCACGTGTTGATGCAAACGCCTCCGATGCCGACCGTTTCCACCTATTATATATTAAGGCCTACTCCTACCTGTTGGCAGGTGACTTCTTCCGCGCCTTGCCGACGCAGTCGGGTGGGGCAGTCGTGGAGTGGCAGGATCAGTTGCGACAGGCGATGACGGTGCTTGACGAGGCTCTTGGCTATGCCCAGACCAATAGCGACCGTTCCCTGGTGCATGCGTTCTATGCGCGTGCTGCTCATCGGTTAGGCGATAAGACTACAGCCCGAAGCCATGCGTTGCAGTCGCTTTCGCTGGATGCCAACCTTTGCAAACAGGTGGCGTTTGACAGCAAGAACGGTGTGCTCAATACCGCTCAGGAAGCCATCTGGGGCTTCTGGTTCCAGCCGTTGCCACGATTGGATTTCCTTGATCCGAAATACTATCAGCTGACAAGCACTGACCAGACACCCATCACCATTGCCAAGGCTGAGGAGAATCATCTCATCCTGGCGGAGGCAGCCATTGCCGACGGGGATCTGGGCGTTGCCAAGACACAGTTGACGAACTTGTTGGACCTTGTGGCATCGCGTCCCGTTCAGACGGATGTTGATGACCAGCTCGAAGGACGTTATAATGGCGGTCATCGCCATTTTCCCAACGACCCTACGTATCAGGTACAGGCTTCGGCCACCGATCCGTTGCGTGCGGGGCTCATCATCGACCGCCGCGCTCCTCATCTCATCACGGTTCATCCCATCTCGGGTACGTCCGTTACGCAGCCCATGATTGATGGGCTGACAACGCGGGTGAATGCCTTGGAGACTCTCTACCTCATGCGCCAGGAGATATTCTTCGGCGAAGGACGTCGCCCTGCCGATTTGGGCATTCGCATGCCGTTGTGTGAGGTGGAGGCCGCTGCCATCAAGGGCTCTTCTGCATACACCACGGCACAGATTCCGTCGTTCATTCCGCTGAATCAAGGCATGGACGACTTCACCGTTGATGATGAGGCCAAGACGGTCACGATTACCTATAATATGAACCGTGTGATTGTGGAGAATGCCAGCTCCGCTGAGGTAGTGCCGTTTGAATAATGCATAATTCATAATGCTTAATGCATAATGCTTAATGCATAATGCTTAATGCATCCCTCATCATAAATAACATGTGTAAGCGTTTACAATGGGTGACACTTCTTTTCCTGCTCAGCAGTTTCACCTGCTCGGCGGAGCGGACGAAGTACGTCATCATGATTACAATCGATGGGCTGCGGGCCGAGATGATTGACGACCCGCTGATGCCGTCGCCGTTTCTGAAGATGATGAGCCGTGAGGGACTTCGCATCGGTCGGGTGATTGGTGTTCCGCCTGCTGGGACCTATCCCTCGCATACCACGCTGGTCACCGGCGAGGTGCCTGCCCGTCACCGCATCTTCTACAACCGTCCGTTCCTATGGAACAAGGACACCGCCCGCATCAGCTATTGGTATGCCGACAGCATTGCCGTGCCCACCATCTGGCAGCGCGCTCACGAGGCGGGAATGAAAACGGCATCGCTCTTCTGGCCTGTTTCTACTGGAAGCCCCTACATCGATTATAATGTTCCTGAGTTCTGGTCGCTCGACTACAGCTGTGACCAGATGGCCTATATCAAACCTTTCTGTACACCGCTTGGCATCTTGGATGAGTTGGAGCAGAACGCCTGTGGCAAGTTGGATACCATTACCTACCAGGCTGGTTCCCTGCAACGCGACGGGCGCACGGCAGCCATGGCGAACTACTTGATGAACCACTATCAGCCTCGCCTGATGACCATCCACCTCATCACCACCGACTATAGCCAGCATGCGTTGGGAACAATGAGCCAGCAGCTGTTGCAGGATATGGCCAGTGCAGACCATGCTGTCGGCACCATTTTGGAGAACTTGCGGCTGACGCACCGGTTGGACAGCACCGTTGTGCTCGTGATGGGCGATCATGGTTTCTGTGATTATCATCAGACGCTGAGCCCCAATGTGTGGCTGACGCGTGCCGGACTGCTGAGTGAGCAGCCAGGAGGCGAATGGCAGGCCTGCTTCTATGGAGCCGGCAACACCAGCTTCCTCTATCTGCGCAAGGGAATCGGCGATGTGAAGACGCTGCGCCGAGTCCGCCAGTTGTTAGAGAAACTTCCTGACGAGGAGCGTGCTCTTTTCCGTGTGGTCGAAAAGGAAGAACTCACAGAGAAGGGTGCCGACCCCGCCGCTGTGCTGGCACTGGAACCTGTGGTAGGCGTTTCTGTCACCAACAGCCGGGTGGGGGAGGTCATCGGACAGCGCACAGGCGGCACCCATGGTTTCCTCAGCGGGCAGGATGCCACCACGCTCATTGCCTATGGCGCGGGTATCGACCCTGACCAACAAGACTCAATTCGCCAGACAGCGGTGGCCCCGTGGGTTCTCCGACTGTTGGGAATCGGACAATGAGAACTTCGAGATAGGGATTTCCCTACATAAAATAGGGAAATGCCATTTGTGCAAAGTCGAAAAATGTTTAACTTTGCACCCAGAAACAATCAAAGAAAACGTGGTATGAAGAATATGATGATCTATGCAGTGGGCGCGGCGTTGTTGCTGAGCAGCTGCAATACGTATGAAGGTCAGGGTGCCTATGCAGGCGTTCAGTTGGGTGGAATCTTTGGGTCGGCCATCGGTGGACTCAACGGCGGACCGCGCGGCTCAGCCATGGGTGCCATTGTCGGTATGACGGGTGGTGCCATTGTGGGAGCGGCCATCGGTGCTGCTCAGGATCAGAAGGAGAAGCGCGAGGTACATGAGCGTTACGAAAGGGTGAGACAGGCCCGAGAACAGCGTCAGCCAGTGGAAACCAACGACGTATATTCATACGGTCAGGAGGATAATGGCAGTGGCTTCGATGTCAACAACGGAGGCGATGACCGCCTGTATGATTTCCAGATGGAAGGTGGGGAGAGTAGCGCGGAGGTGAATCCCGAGCAGCAGTCCCCCGTGTTGCACATTGGCGAGGATGCTCATGCCGGTCGTGTCGAGATACGCAATGTCCGCTTCAAAGACAATGATGGTGACAACACCATTGCCCGAAACGAGCTCTGCGAGGTGTCGTTTGAGGTGTACAACAACAGCAAGTCCACCATCTTCAATGTACAGCCCGCGTTGACAGAGCTGACCAACAACAAGCACATTATCATCTCTCCTTCCATTCGTGTGGAGCAGATCGCACCCGGGAAAGGTGTGCGTTATACGGCTATGATCAAAGCCGACAACCGCTTGCAGGATGGTCAGATAACGTTGCTTGCCTCCGTGTCGAAAGGCAATCAAAGTATGGATATGGTGGAGTTCACCGTATCTACCATGAAAAAGAGACAGGACGTGAAATAAAAACGGACAGCCCTAACGCTTATTATCCTTCTTTTCTGGCTGAGGGGAACTCGTTTTCTTCTCTTGCAGGGGAGAAGGCTTGGGCGTATGGGTAACTACTTTTCCTTTGGAAGCTTTCTCCTGCAGTTGTTTCAGCTGCTCGGCATGCTTCTCTTCTTGTTTCTTCTTGATTTCCTCAGCAAAGGTATAACCGGCATCGGTCATTTCGAACTCCTTTCGCCATGTCATTTCTACCGGTCGGAAGGGAATCTCATCTGCTTTCTCAATTTCAACCATTGCCACCCCCTGTGCAATGATGCCCAACTCGTAGGCGGCACGCCAGGAAAGGTCGATGATGCGACCACGGACAAAAGGTCCTCGGTCGGTGACCCGCACGATGACTTCCTTGCCATTGGCAGGATTCGACACGCGCAGCATCGTTCCAAAGGGATAGGTGCGGTGGGCACAGGTCAGGCTGTCGTGATGCAGCCGCTCGCCGCTGGCGGTACGTGCTCCTGTTGACCGCTTGGAGTAGAACGTGGCCTTACCGGTCTGCGGAGCTTGGGCGCGGAGGAAGAAAGATGGGAGTTGCGGAACAACGACAAGGAGGCTTAGCAGGAGGATTCCCCTGCCAAGCCTCTTCCAGTATGATCTTTTTTCTTTTCTCATCATCTCATCATATCTCTCTCCTCTCTCCTCTCTCCTC
>JAFSWU010000012.1 GCA_017444365.1 Prevotella sp. | reverse complement strand
TTAGAATCAGCCGCTGGGTAATTGAACGTTGAACATTGAACATTGATCATTGAACATTCAAGTCTCAGCAGTTTAGATACTAAACGCGTCCAGTATTGTTTAACGCTTACTGAACTGGAAGCGACGACGTGCCTTGGGCTGACCGGGCTTCTTACGCTCAACAGCACGAGAGTCGCGCGTCAGGAAACCTTCTTTCTTCAGAGCCTTCTTATCCTCGGCATTCAACTTCACCAGAGCGCGGGCGATACCCATACGCAGAGCCTGGCTCTGACCGGTGAAACCACCGCCGTCGAGGTTGGCCTTGATGTCATACTTCTCTTCAACACCGAGCACCTGCAGGGGCTGCTTCACAACAAACTGCAGAATAGCGGAGGGGAAGTACTTCTCCAGTTCTACCTTATTAATAATGATCTTGCCTGTTCCCTCTGTGAGGTAAACACGAGCTACAGCGCTCTTGCGGCGACCAATTGCATTAATCTGTTCCCTGTTTGATTTCTTTTTCCCTTATTTATACTGATTAATATCGATTGCCTTCGGCTGCTGAGCTGCATGGGGATGCTCTGTTCCCTCATATACATAGAGGTTGTCCAACAGATGACGGCCAAGGGGTCCTTTGGGCAACATACCCTTCACAGCGTGGCGGATGATGCGGTCAGCACCAAAGGGACGCTTGCGGAGCTCAGCGGGCGTATTGAAACGCTGTCCGCCGGGGTAACCAGTATAACGTGTGTAAATCTTGTCGGTTTCCTTCTTACCAGTGAAGTAAGCCTTGTCAGCGTTAATGATAATAACGTTGTCACCGCAATCTACGTGCGGAGTGAATGTGGGTTTGTACTTTCCGCGAATCAGCTTGGCTACTTTTGAGCAGAGACGACCTACAACCTGGTCTGTGGCATCGATAACCACCCACTCTTTCTTAGCTGTTTCCTTGTTGACGGAAATAGTCTTGTAACTTAAAGTGTCCATTTTAAAATTTAATTTTTACTACTAAAAAACATTTTACTTGGGCCCACGACAAGGATTCTTGCCTGCCGAGGCTTGCTTTGTACAGCCGATTCACTAACCATGGGGCACGGCCAAATGCACCACTATTAACACGACCGTACGGGGGACTCTAAGTGTATCCCCGAAATAATCGGACTGCAAAGGTACATATTTTATTTATCTTACGCATGTGTATAAGCCTCCCAAACCTACACTTTTACGATTTATTAACTATTTTAAAGATAATTACCAGACAGAAACCCATAGATAGAAACATTTTTAGTACCTTTGCGGGAACTATGGCAGAGAATCTGAAAGACAAAACAGCGAAAGGTCTCTTCTGGGGATTCACCAACAACAGCGTACAGCAGATTGTGGGTGTGGTCTTCGGCATCATACTCGGTCGCCTGCTCGACAAAGAGGAGTATGGTGTCATGGCCATGATTGCCATCTTCCCCTTGATAGCCAAGGAATTGCAACAAAGTGGCTTCACCGCTGCCTTGGTCAACCTGAAGGAGCCCACTCATCGCGACTTCAATGCCGTGTTCTGGTTCAACATCATCGTGGGGTTCTCGCTCTATGCCATCCTGTTTCTGTGCTCCCCGCTCATTGCCCGCTTCTATCATGAGCCCGCGCTGACACTGCTCTGCCGCTATGCCTTTCTCACCATCCCTCTCTCGGCACTCTGCACGGCGCAGAATGCCTGGCTCTTCAAGAACCTGCGCGTCAAGCAGCAGGCCAAGGCCGGCATGACTGCCGTTCTGTTGTCGAGTGCCGTTGGTGCCACCATGGCATGGATGGGATGCAGCTTCTGGTCGCTGGCCACACAGAGCATCGTGTATATCGGCGTGAACACGCTGCTCCTTTGGCACTATTCCCCCTGGCGACCCACGTGGCAGTTTGATTTCGGTCCGGTCAAGCAGATGTTCCGTTTCTCATGCAAGCTTCTTGCCACCAACATCGCTATACATATTAATAATAATGTATTGAACATTCTGTTGGGACGCTACTTCACCAAGTCGGTGGCAGGCACCTACTCTCAGGCCAACGCCTGGAGCTCAAAGGTAGCCTACATGGTGCAGGGCATGGTGCAACAAGTCGCTCAGCCCGTATTGGCAGGACTGAACGATGAGCGTGAGCGACAGCTGAAAGTGCTGCGCAAGATGGTGCGCTTCACAGCGTTCCTGGTATTTCCCATGATGGCAGGACTGGCACTCGTGGCGCGTGAGTTCATCGTATTGGCCATCACCGAGAAATGGTTAGCCTCAGCCTTTCTCATGCAGTTGCTCTGTATCTCATGGGCATGTGCCCCCATTGTCACCTTGCTCTCCAACGCCATCATCTCCCGTGGCCGTTCCGATGTCTATTTCTGGTGCAACGTCGTGCTTGCCGTGTTGCAGGTATCGTTCATGGTGATACTTGCCCCCATGGGGATGCACCAGATGGTCGTAGGGTTCGTGACGCTCAGCGCAGGCTGGACCTTCGTGTGGCTCTACTTCACACAACGGCTTACGGGCTACAGGCTGTGGATGTTTCTCATGGACACCATGCCGTTCCTGTTGGCCGCCATCGGTGTTATGGCCATCACCTATTTCGCCACGCGCACCCTCACCTCGCTCTGGCTCCTGCTGCTCTCGCGCATCGCACTGGCCGCCCTACTCTACTTCGTCGTCATGCGAGTGGCTCACGCCAAAATTCTTGACGAAGTCCTCGCCTTTGTTTGGAAGAGTAAAAATGTAAAAAAGTAAAAGTGTAATCAAAACTATTCACTGTTCACTGTAAACCGCAAACCGTAAACCGCAAACCGCAAACCATATGTACAAAGACAGAGTCGTCGTTTACACATCAGGAACTTTCGACATGTTCCACAGCAACCATCTGAAGATGATTGAATACGCCCGCGGATTGGGCGACACGCTCATCGTCGGCGTGAGTACCGACGAGCTGGTATGCTCCTACAAGCGCCCGCCCATCATCCCCTTCGAGGAACGCATCTCGATTATCAAGGCACTGAAACACCCCGACATCGTCATTCCACAGCGTTCACTCGACCACACCGACATCGTGCGCAAGCTGAACATCGATGTATTCGTGGTGGGCGATGACTGGACAGGCAAGTACGACTACCTGAAAGAACTCGGCGTGACCGTGTTCTACTTCCCCTACGGAGACGGACTCTCCACCACCAGCATCAAAAAGGAGATTGTGGAACGCTACGACGAGATCAAAGGAAAAATCGACCACCAACCCAATCCCGACATTAAATGAAGACCGCTATCATCACTGGAGCATCACGGGGCATCGGGCGCGGCGTGGCACGCATGCTGTCACAGCGTGGCTATCGCGTCATTGCCTCCTACGCCCACAACGAACAGGCGGCTCGAGAAGCCGAACAGGAGTTGGGCCCCGAAGTCCTCTACTTCCAGGCTGATCACGCCGACCGCACACAGACCTATCGCTTCATCGACTTCATCCGTCAGCACACCGACCGCATCGACTGCGTGGTCTGCAATGCCGGCATCACCATCCGCCACTCATTCACCGAGACCACCGATGACGACTGGGATGCGATGATGGAGGTGGGTGTGAATGCCCACATGATTATGCTACGCGAACTCATGCCTCTCATCCAGCCCGACAGCCGCATCCTCTTCACAGGTTCTGCCATGGGCTGCTATCCCCATGCCACCGTCTTAGGCTACGGCGTGATGAAAGGGGCCGTACACGCCATGATGAAGAACCTCGTCAAGGTGTTTGAGCCCCTACAGACAACCGTCAACGCCATTGCTCCCGGGTTTGTAGAAACCGACTGGCAGAAAGAGAAGCCCGACCACGTCCGCCAGAACATCTGCCAAAAGACTGCCATCCACCGTTTCTCCTCCATCGAGGAGGCCGTGCAGGCCTACGCATTCTGTCTCGACAACACCTTCGTCAACGGTGCCGTCATCAATATCGATGGAGGGTACAGCTATCAGTAAGTGCATAGTTCATAGTGAATTGTTTTGATTCCACATTCCTCATTCCACATTCCACATTCCTCATTCCACATTCCTCAGTCCACATTCCACATTCCACATTCCACATTTAAGAATATGATTGACCAACAAGCCCTTCGCCAACGCTTCAACCCCGACGGTTCACTTCTGCGCCGTCAACAGATGCGCATGCTCGAAATTCTCATCGAGGTGGATCGCATCTGCAAGAAACACAACATACAATACTGGCTCAGCAGTGGAACACTCATCGGTGCCGCACGCCACAAGGGATTCATCCCCTGGGATGACGACCTCGACATCGAGATGCTTTGGTCGGACTACAAGCGACTTATGAAGGTGCTGCCACAGGAGTTGCCACCCACCATGGCCCTGCAGTCGTTGGACACCGACCCCAACTACTTCTTTTTCTATGCCAAGGTGCGCGACCGTCGCTCCCACCTTGAGGAAGCCACCCGCTACGACCGTGTGTGGCGCGAGCAGGGCATTTACATCGACATCTTCCCCCTCTACAAACAGCCGCTTTGGATTCACATGCTCTCCGAACACGCACAGGGACATGTCTATAGGATCATGAATCGAGCCAACGACCAACAAATACCTTCCGACATGTGGAAGGTGCGACTCATCACCCGCTTCAACCGATTCATCCTCCACCCCATCCTACGGTTCCTCTGTCGGCTCAGCAAGGCGAGGGAGACCTACGGGCTCGGCATCCCCTACCACGACCCGCGCCACATGGAAGACACCTTCCCTTTGACCGAGGCAGAGTTCGAGGGACACCTGTTTCCCGTGCCTAAAGACATGCACGCCGCCCTCACCCTGAAATACGGCGACTACATGCGCATGCCCGACATCGACAAGATCAACCTACACGTTGGCAAGCTCGACATCCAAGACGACTGAAAGGAACGAGCAGAAAAAACAAGAAAATGGATTTACAACTGACAATACTGGGATTGGCGGCTGTCGGCAGCCAGACAGCAGAGGCACAGAACACCCCTGTGCAGGAGGCGACACCCGAGCGCCCCAACATCGTGTTCATCCTGGCGGATGACATGGGGTATGGCGACCTTGCCTGCTACGGGAACGAGTACATCAAGACACCCAACATTGACCGACTCTATGCTACGGGCACTCGCTTCACACAGGCATACGCGGGAAGCGGCATTAGCTCGCCCTCGCGCTGTGCGCTGATGACAGGCAAGAACAATGGGAACGCGCGCATCCGTGACAACCAATGCTACGCAGGTGGCATGACGGGACTGAAGATTAACCCCAATGGTGATACGACCATCGTGCGACGTGCCAACCTGCTGCCCGAGGATGTCACCTTAGGAACGGTGATGGGAGCGGCGGGCTATCGTACCTGTCTGGTGAACAAATGGCACTTGGACGGCTACGACCCAGGAGCAGCGCCCAACCATCGGGGATTTGACGAGTTCTACGGATGGACCATTGCTACCGTCCACAGCAACTCACCTTATTATTATCCCTACTACCGCTTTCACGGCGATAGCCTGATCCACATCCAAGAGAATGAACATGATGCGCATGTGCGGCACAACACGGAGATCTCCACCGACGACGCCATCAGTTTCATCCATCGCAACAAGGAGCGTCCGTTCTTCCTCTTCTTGGGCTATGACGCTCCGCATGAACCATATAACATCGACGATACTTCGTGGTATGACGAACAGGGTGACTGGTCGATGAACACCAAGCGCTATGCCGCCCTGGTTACGCACATGGACTACAACATCGGCAGACTGCTGGGAACGCTTGACGCTCTCGGCCTCCGCGAGAAGACACTGGTCATCTTTGCATCGGACAATGGTGCCGCCGTACAAGCACCCCTGAAGGAGCTGAACTGCGGGGCTGGCCTGAAAGGAAGGAAGGGACAGCTCTACGAAGGCGGGATCAAGGTGCCGCTCATTGTCAACCAGCCGGGACGTGTTCCTGCCCGACAGGTGGACAACCTTGTCTATTTCCCCGACTTCATGCCCACACTGGCTCGACTGGCAGGCGGCGAGAAGGCTTTGCCACAACAGACCGACGGCATGGACATCTCTCCCTTGTTCTACGGCGGGGATGCAGATACCGACAACCGCTACCTGTACTGGGAATTTCCCGGCAAGCAACGTGCCATCCGACATGGCGAGTGGAAATGCGTGACGGTGAAGAAGGATGCGCCACTGGAGCTATACCGTATCAGCGAAGACAAGAACGAACAGCATAACCTGGCGCAGGAATACCCGGAGCTGGTGAAGGAGCTGGACGAACAGATGCAACACATGCACCACTATTCCCCCAACTATCCACTACCAAACGAAAAAAAGGAAGGAAGCCTAAATCCTTAAGCTTCCTTCCTCAACAGTCTTATCAATCATTAAGAATCTTATTCCTCAACGTTCTCCTGATTGGCGAAGTCAAGGACGTTCTTCTTGTTGGCCTGGATACGCTCGTAGTCCTCACGAGAGCCCACGATGAGCTTGTCCCACTGGCGAAGACCTGTACCGGCAGGGATGAGGTGACCGCAAATCACGTTCTCCTTCATTCCTTCGAGGAAATCCTGCTTACCGCGGATGGCAGCCTCGTTGAGCACCTTCGTAGTCTCCTGGAACGATGCAGCCGACATGAAGCTCTTGGTCTGAAGAGCAGCACGCGTGATACCCTGCAGAATCTGGGTAGATGTGGCGGGCACGGCATCGCGAACCTGTACGGGACGGAGGTCGCGGCGTTTCAGGCTGGAGTTCTCATCGCGCAGCTTGCGGGCGGTGACAATCTGACCGGCCTTGAGGTTCTCGGAGTCACCGGCATCGATGACC
>JAFSWU010000060.1 GCA_017444365.1 Prevotella sp. | reverse complement strand
TGCAACACTTGTGAACTCCGCATTGGTCAAAGTTCCGCCTTGCTGCAAAAGAATACCGCCGTTAAAGACAATTTCACTGGCAGAACCTCCAGATGAAATGGTCATGGTTGCGTCTTTAAGCAAAAGAAGTTTCGAGACTGTTTCGCCCGAATTGACTATCACTGAATCGTTCTTTGCAACAAGCGTATATCCATCTTCAAACACCACTGTCAAAATGTTCTTCAAGCGATTGTTGGATTCGTTATACTCTTCTATAGCGTTATCAGGGTCAACAATCAGTTCCAAATCGTATGCGCCAGAATGGAAAGTCCCTAACTCCAATCCCGCGAGTGTGAGCGTCTCCCCTGCCTCCAGGGAGATTTGCCGGCTGAGAACAACCTTTCCGTCAACCTTACAATGTACCGTGAAAATTCCACTTGCATTTGAACCATTGTTTTTTATGGTGCAAGTTAGATAAACCTGTTCGCCAGTGACAATCTCCACCCCCTCAGTCGCATCGGCTGAATCGGAAAGGAAAAAACTGGTGGCAACCAAATCAATGGATGAATCATCATGGGATACGTAGCCAGCATACTGCTCGAACCAAGCCATCCAACTATCATGAGTGCCATTTCCAAAACCAACTCTTGTGGCCAAGATGTTTCCTGAGGAATCAAGGATGACACAGGCTGGTATTCCACCAAAAGATGCGCCAGGGACTTTGGCGTTCTTCAGCAAAGTCACATTACCATTTCCAGTGGCATATTGTTTAAAGTCATCGCTGGAAAAGACCTGCTGCTCCAACAAGCGACAAAAGTAACAGGAATTGTGGTTGCCCCAATATGCCAGGATTATGCCGCCATTTGCCTTGGCTTCCGACAATGCTTCTGCCAAATTGTCTTTCCACACTAGTTCTTCACTCATGGTATTTAACCCTTGATTATAAAAGTTGGAATCCTCTTTATGGTCTACATGACCCGTTCGGGAATGATAAGGCGCGCGCACTCAAACTGGCGACCATCACTCTTGTGGAGCAGATACCCGTTGAACTCGAAATTGTCGAAATTCTCGTAATTGTCGTTCCAGCAAGAGTGCTTCTAAATCGGACTCCCAATGAAGGCAAGGCACCTGTGTTCACATTGAGACTGTAATTTCCCAGAGCGGTTCCTGACTCTTTAATTTTTGCCGTAATATGCCATGCAGTTATTCCCTACTTGGCATTCTCGTTCTTCTTGAGCACACCAGCCTCAACCAGTTTGTTAATCAGCTGTTGCATTGAGTTGAAAGCTGAGAGAAAACCCTGCGGCGGCATAATGAGACGTGCGTGGGATTCGGGGACGGGAGCCTTTCCGTCCTCCTCTGGTTGAAGCGTCACAAGATCAAAGCGAACCATACCGCCCGCAAAGTGAATTTGCCCGATGCCATCCGCAAAGATTTCTTTCGTCTCAGACATTGCCGTTTCTCCTGATTCTTGTTTTTTATCAGCCACAAAAAAGAGCGTCTCAATCCGTGGTATTCTGAGGTTTAGGACGACCTTCATTTGGGCACGAAAGGAGACGCTCAAGGCATGAGCGTGCCAACGTGTGCCATTGTGTGATAAAAAGAAGGTCGCAATTTCAGAACATCACCAAGCACAAACACCAGCGGCAAATTACCACTGGCTATGTATGAAGGATTATGATAACGCTGTCTTGTCTTTTGGGGGGCTGACTACTCCTGTTAGTTTGTTGTGGAACGGCATTTGCCGCCTATTGTGTATTTCACAATACTATAAGCGCAAATAAGGCATTTTCAAACAGGAAAGCCACAATTGTCAATGTCCAAACAGTTGTTTTTTGAAAAAAGAGACGCCTGCCGCTTGGCTGGTGTCTCTTTTGCATCTCAAATGTCAGCTGCGAACAATGCCGACACTGATGATGGGACTTCCTTTGAGATTCTTGCAGCTACCATCATTGTCAGGTGTTACCCAATCCAAAACAGTACCTCCTGCCTCTGCGTAATAGGGTGTGACTAGAAAGTTGCCATTGCCTTCTCTGGTCACGATGTAGTCTCTCACCTTGAACGTCCTTTGGGTATGGAGGTCAAGCATGTCGGCATCCAGTGAAGGTGTGTCAAAGAACGGATAGAGCGCGTCCAACACTTTCTCCTTGTCTTCGTCTGGGATGATGTACTTCTCCACCTCGCAGCCGTTCGCCATCTTCAGAATCTCGGTTGGATAGTCCAATCTGTCTTGCGGGCCGAATAGTTGCATCATCATCTCGCGTTCCTGTACTCCGAGGCTATTGGAGGGGTTGAAGTCTGGGATGAGTTTGTGATTGCGTAATTTGCTTGTGTTCATAGCGTTTCCTTTTGTTTAGGGATGATGGGTTAGGCGGCAAAGTCGTTGCCGCATTGGTTACAGTGGAATGACTGCACGATTTTCCTGTCGATGGCTCTTCCAACTGCCGCCCCGCTCAAGGCGCCAGTGAAGAAACCAGCGACAATACCTGTGATTCCACCTATGGCTGTTCCGACACCAGGACAGATAGCGGTACCGATGGCTGCTCCTGTTGCTCCTCCCTTTGCGGCTGCGATTCCTCCTGTCACTGCTCCGATACCTCCACAGGCTCTCGTTGCAATCGGCTTTAACCGCACGTTTTCAGAGCCGCAGTTAGGGCATGATGTACTCATTTGATTATTCTCCTTATTGATTGTTTATCCATACAAGCGTATTTTCACGCTTGTATGGAATATGGTTGTTGGTTGATTTTACGTCTGAATTAAGTTCTGATGTACTACTGTGCATCATCCTCTTCCGTCTGGCTATTTTGCTGGTTCTTCTCGTCGTCGTTGTCGCTCAGGACACTTGAGATGATTCCAGCGATTGAAAGGCCTATACCAGAACTTATGAGGACTTTGGCAATTTTGTCCAATTTTGTCAGTTTAGGAAGCGAGAGAGTGATTGGCGTCTCGTCCTGTTTCTCTGGGATGATGAGCGGGGTGTTCTTCATTTTTGAATCTCCTTTGTGTTTTTTGTTGTTGGTTATTGTCGTTTATCGGTCATGTCAATGCTGGCTGACCGTCCAACGCGAATAGGCGCGTCAGTTTTCTGTTGCAAGTGTCGAACCTTGCAGGCGTGTACTTGTGGGCAATTTCCGTAAATGCGTTCATCAGGCTCCACATTGACCTTTCTCGGAACTCGTTGTGTCTCGGCTTAAGAAACTCGTTGAACACAGCCAATATGTCGCATGATGGTATCGCTCCATATTCGGCGGCCTTGACGATGAAGATACGTGCATAGTCATCGTCCACTGGCTCGTCGTGCAGGTTCAGCAGACGTTCTTCAAACGAGATGTAGCTGTCGGTCATCGCGTCTATCGTCTCCTCCACCATTGAGAAGAGGTCGATTCCAGAGGTGTGACGGCGTTTGATTACGAACTCACCGCCGAAACAGAGATTGGAGCAGACGAGAACGGACACTCCACAGCATATTCCAGCCGCAAAGGACTGGTCGTGAGAGTTGCGGATGCCGATGCACCTTGTCCACTCGGGATTATTCTGTCTGGCAAGAGTGATGACGCCAAACATCTTCTGCTGGTCTCTCGCAAGACCGAAACGTTCAGATTCAATGGTCATTCCACGATTGGCGATTGCGTTTTCGACGGCATCTACGACATCAATGTGCGGCACGGGTCGCCATGTCTGCGTCGGATTGGGTGTTGGTACTATGGCAAGCGCGTTGCGGTCAACGAACTTGTCGGTCGGGTTGGCTAAACAAAGTCCCATTGTTGTCTCCTGTTTTTGATGGTTGTTGAAATGTAAAAGGCCGCTCCAGCACAAGCCAGAGCAGCCTAGGTGTGAGGTAAAATGTGAAACAATTGTTTCAGGCTGCTTTCGGAATTGCCGTATGAACGGAATTGCAGTGCCAGCCAGAGCAGTGGTCGGCAAACGGACAGTCGGAACATGCAAACGATGATTCATTTGGCATGAACACACCAGCCTGTATGCCTTTGTCGGCCATCAGGAACAGTTTTTCAAGACGCTGGTAACTGTCCTCATCCCTACTGGTGTAGAGGTGCTTGACGGTCGGTGTCTTGGCTTTCGTCACGACATCGAAGCGGAATGACGGTCTGCGTCCATGCACCTTCTCGAAGGCATAGCTGAACACTGTGGCTTGAAGGTCTCTTGCTGGTTTATCGTCACTCCACATCCGTGCGGCTGTCTTGAAATCAACGATGGTGTCATACCCCTTGTCATGCTCATCGTCAAACGGCGTCTTTTCGGTGATGACCATATCCAGTTCTCCGATGATGGGCTTTGACAATCCTGGCATCTCAATTCGGAACGGCTCTGCTACGGACTGGATGTTCCAGTAGTCAATCCATTCCTTGTTGACGGTCTCGAACATCCGTTTGGCCGTCGCTATCTGGTCCTCGATGTTTTCGTCACGTTTGAAGACGATGTTGGCTGCATCTTTGCAGTTGGCTTGGAAATAGGTCGCAAAGGCATCGGCCATCTCATCGGCCGTCAGCAGATTGCCAGTCTTGGCAGCCTGTGCCTGTTC